>JAHFTI010000292.1 GCA_023265535.1 Opitutaceae bacterium | reverse complement strand
TGGATTCGCCCGTCTGCAGGAGCAGTGTGAGAGTACGAGGCTCGGTTCCGGGCGGCACCTCGACACTGAGGTCCTGGTCGGCGCCTCCACGCAGCTCGGCCACCTTGACACCGTCGAGCCAGACGGACCCGGCCCCGGCAATCTGGCGAAGAAGGATCGTGCCCCCTTCCAGCTGCAGGGAACGCCAGGGTGTGAAGGTGGAGCGGTAGAGCACCCACTGACCCGCGGCGGCAGTCTGGCAGGTGCCGGGACGGATGCTGGCCCAGCTGTTCATGTCAGCCTGTGACATGGCCTGAAGCGGATCGGGTTGCGTGGGTGAAGGGGGCGCCATGCGCCAGGCGCCCACCTGGAAGAGCGGATCGGCGGCGGCCTGCGCGGCGATGGGGGGAGCGGGAAGCACGGGGATGCGCGCAACGGCGGACTGGAGCCCTGGAGCGGAGGCACTCACAAGAAAGTCCCCACTGCCCGCCTGCGACTGGACGATCACTTGGGCCAGGCCATGGAAGAGGCGACGCGTCGGTCCCTGCTCGGGGTCGTGACAGTTGTGATCCCCGTTCCCGTGACCCAGGCTCTTGCCAGGACCCTGCACGGCCAAGGTGACCAGCGGGGCGGCTCCGGGCACCACGCGCCCCTGGGCATCCACGGCACGCACCGTGATCGGCATGGCATCACGGCCATCGCCGGCGAGCGTGCTGCGGTCAGGCAGGAGCTGCAGCGCCACCGCCTCGCCCGTGGTCTCCACGACCGTCCTGACCACCTCACGCCCAGAGCGGAAGGCGACCGCCTCAAGGCGTCCTGGGGAATAGGGCACGGACCACTCCGCATAATCGAGACGCGGCACCGTCTTCTCCCCGAGGGGCACTCCATTGAGGTGCAAGGCGACCGTGTCCGCGTTGGTCATCGCAATGACCTTGATGGGCTGTCCCTCGCGGCCGCCCCAATTCCAGTGCGGCGCCAGCTCCAGCACGGGACGGTCCTCGATCCACTGGGCCTGGTGGATGTGGTAGGCGGTCTTGGGGAAGCCACACAGGTCCATGATGCCAAAGACCGAGGAGACGGAAGGCCAGCTGAGACGCTGGGGTTCTCCGCGATAGTCAAAGCCGGTCCAGACAAAGCCGCCTGCCAGGAAAGGACGGTCGGCAATCAGCTTCCAGGCCTCCCGATGGGATCGCCCCCAGGAGGCGAATTCCGTGTCATACGAGCTGATGACATTTCGGGCGGGGTCCGTCTCAAATTCCCCCCGTGTCATGAAGGCCGAGGTGTCCTCGGAACTGAGGATGGGAAGCATGGGAAAGCGGGCGTGGAAGGAATCATACGAGCTGTGGCAGTAGTTGAAGCCCATCACATCGACCGCCTCGAACACCCCGTGCGGGTTGTTCATGCCTCCGTTCATCGCAGCAGTGACGGGCCTGGTCGTATCCCAGCGGCGCACCTCTGCGACCATGCGTCGCACCATCTCGCGCCCCTGCTCCGTCCCCTGCATCGGTTCCTCGTTGAAGACGGACCAGAGGATCACGCTCGGATGGTTGCGGTCGCGCCGCACCAGCAGCTGAAGCTGCCCAAGGTACTCGGGCGTGTGGTTGAAATTGCGGTTCTCATCCATCACGAGCATCCCGAGCCGGTCGCAGGCCTCGAGGAATTCTCGGGCGGGAGGGTTGTGTGCGGCCCTGTAGGCGTTGCTGCCCATCTCCTTCAGCCTGCGCACGCGGTACTCCCAGAGCGCATCCGGCACCGCCACACCCACGCCGGCATGATCCTGGTGGTTGCAGGTGCCCTTGATCTTGACCGGCTTGTCATTGAGGAAAAAGCCCAGGTTCGCATCGAACCGGATCGTGCGGAACCCCGTGGTGACGCGCGCCTCATCCACCGGCCGCCCGCCACCCAGCACGGACACACGCGTCGTGTACAGGGTCGGCGTATCCAAGGACCAAATACGCGGTTGGGCCACTGCGAGGGGAACCTGGACGGTGGACTGCCCGAGCGGCGCCACCTCGGCGTTTGCCTGTCCCTGCACCACTACGCGCCCCTCGGGGTCGAGGAGTTCCGCACGCACCACCACGGACGCCGTGGCCTGCCCGATGTTGGCCAGCGTCGCCTCCACGGGGACAGTCCAGTCGCCGGAGGCTGCGCGCACCGGATTCGCATACACGCCGTCAGTCACGAGGTGCACGGGGGCACGCTTGGCCAGCCACACGTGACGATAGATGCCGCCGCCCTCATACCACCAGCCCTCCATGGGATTGGCATCCACGCGCACAACGATCGAATTGAGCTGGTCGCCATAGGTCGCGATCGGGGTGATGTCGACATAGGCGGGCGTGTAGCCGCACCAGTTGCGATGCACAAGGAGCCCATTCACCCAGATTGTGGCGTGCGTGGAAATGCCGTCGAACTGCAATTCCAGGTGCCTCCCACGATCCGCCTCGTCCAACTGCACATAACGCCGGTACCAGGCCACACCGCGCGGCCGGTAGCCTTGGGCAATGTTCTCCTTGGGATCAAAGGGCCCCTCGACCACCCAATCGTGCGGCAGGTCCAGGCGCTTCCAGGCACTGTCGTCGTAATCGGGCGCCGCAGCCCCCCACGCGCGCCCGGCCTTTGCGTTGTTGTAGGACGGTCCATGGCCCTTGATCTCGGGCATCGGGATGTCACCCAGGTGAAAACGCCAGCCGCTGTCGAGCGCCAGCCGCTGTCCGGGCACCTGTTGCTCGGCGGCCGACGCCAAGACGTGCATGAGGCAAAGCACGGCCACGGCGAAGAAACACCGGGCCTTCAGTCGGACGAATGTGTGAATCATCTGGGGGTGGTGAAGTCTTGCTCCTAGGAATGACCGGCATCACTGCAAGGCAACCCAACTCAGTGGCCGGCGGGTTTCTCAGCAGAGTATCAGGGTGAAGTGGTGCCAACCGGGATCCTCTCATCCTCCAAGGCGCAATTGTAGATCCTGAGATCGCGCACAAGGCCCACAAAATTCCGCAGTCGCGGAGTGGCGGCACGACGGGCCTCGCCCTCGCTCGTCGCCAGCATGATGTCGTCTGCAACCTGGTAGGCGTTCTGGCTTGCACCCAGCCGTCCCACCTCGCCGCTGGTCGGCGTCACCTGCAGGCCGGTGGCGGAGGCACGCAACACGCCGTCCACATAGAGGCGTGCCGTGCCACGATCAAAGACGGCAGCCACTCGGGCGGGCGTGTTCGGACGCAGGACGCCTCGTGCGACGATCTCGCGGTTGGTCTCCTTGCTCCCGACGCAGAAAGCCACATCTCCCGACGCACTGAGGCGCAGCGCCCACCCACCCGTGCCCTCGCGGGGCTGCCTCGAGATCGGAATGGTGTCGGTCAAGCTGGGAACGGTGAGCTCAAGGGCGACCGTCGCGGCATCGCCGTGGCCGACGTTGCGGCTGAAAAAATAGAAACGATCGTCACCGACAAAGGTGAGCGGAACCCGCTGTCCGATCTGCCAGCGTGGTTCCCTGGACTCATCGACCTTGCCCAGGACACGCGAGGGACGCCGCGCCTGGTTGGGCAGCGGGGGTTTCATGAACTGAATGTCATCCACCTCAAGCCAGTCCCCGGCGCTTCCGGAGGAGGACACCTCGATGGTGGCGCAATGGTTGGCCACCAGCACCTTTTTCAGGTGGAGGAGCTGCCATTGCGCAGACACCGGCACCACGACGGACTGCGGCTCCGAGCCCGCCCCCGTCACGGTGATCCTGCCTTCCGCCTCTCGGCCCTTGCGGCGAACCCGCGCCAGCAACTCATATTCGCCGTTGCGGATGAACTCGAGCTTCTGCGAGGTGGTGACACGCCAGGGCCGGTCGGCCGCATGCCGAAGCACATGGTCGCCATGCGAGGCCGTCCCGGAGGCGGCGACGATGCTCGCATCCACATCACCCGTTTCCTTCCAGGCGATGGGGGCCGTCAGGGGCTTCCCCACGTTGTATTCGAAACTCCCGTTCGGGAGGAGGTTCATGCCCGGGTAGTCCTTCGCATAGTAGCGAAAATAGTCGAAGAGGGACTCCCCGGGCTGCTTGTCCGCTTCGATCCCACGCACGCCATTCAAGGCGGTCAGCCAGATATTCTGCTGGCCTATCAGGTCGGGGAATTCAGCCTCCGCAACCTTCACTCCGTGATCATAAAAGATGACCCCCTCGGGAGTGTACTCGTAGGCATCCACCCACCAACCGTCTGCGGGGAGCTTGAGCGGGACGTGGGCACGATGAGGCCAGGGCAAGCCACCCTTCACCGGGGAAAGGTCGACATAGAGATTGTTGGTGGCGATCGTCTCGGTCGAATCGAGCTCGTAGGAATCGATCTCGAAAAACGAATTGTTTTCGCCTGCCCCTCTCTGCCAAAAGGCGCTGTGCACGCCCCGGCCCGCCATGAAGGGTTTCGAACGGCACTCGTAATAGCCGAAGCCGAAGCGATGCGTCGAGATGACACCACCACCGGTGTGTTCCACCACTCCGTCAATCATCTCCTGGCGCACCGCGACACGCAGGCTCCCCTCCGAGACGGAGACGTTGCGGGCGAAGTTGAGACCATTGACGTAGCTGCCCACCGTGCGGCGCCCCTCGCGGAAGGTCCAATCGGCCTCGTTGACGCGGGTGCCCTCAAACTCCTCGGCGTAGAGCAGCTCGTAGTCAGGGGTCGGCGGCGCGGCAAGAACAGTGCCGAGGAGACCTGAGAAAACAACCAGGGGTGGGACGGGGTTCTTCATGGAAAGGATCCTTCGCCTGGGCACGCATCGAGACGGTCCAGCGTACCCGATGGCAGGCGAAGCCATCGAGTCCCACTCTGCCGCGGAGTTCCTAATAGGCCCGGACCTCGAAGATGCGGGCATGGTCCACGCCGTGGGCGGACTTCACCACGATCCGAAGCTGGCTCGCGGCCACGGGGCTCGGCAGCCGGTGGACGCGCTTGCGCAGGATGTTTTTGGTCACCGATAGGACAGGCACTCCGTCGAGGTGAATCTCGTAATCGCTCACAAGCTCAGGCTGGGGGCCGCGAACCACCTTGCGGGTGTGGGAGTCGCTGGCACTGAGGATCAACTCGCGCTGGAAACCGGAATCGAAGGTGAGATGAATTTCGGAGATGGTCTTGGGTGCCGGCCAGCTCAGGTCAAGCGAGGCGGGCAGCCCCACCGATTCCCAACGGTGTGTGCCACCATCCGCCCAGTTGCCCAGATGGGTGAACAATTCACGGGTAAAACCGTCAGCCACCTGGTGGGCGCGGCCCTCGGCGGTCTCGGATGAGGCGGAAATCCTCGCTTCGTGCACCAGGTTGTCCGGATCATTTTCCCTGATGCCGGGCAGGAAGGCGTCATCCTTGAGAAGGGTCTGCTGGAGCCGTCCGATCATTGCCTCATCAAAAATGGTGCCGATCGACAGCTGCGACTCAGTGGCCACGGCGCTCGCGCAAGCGCTGCACGAGCCGTTCGAGCCCTGGGCTGCGTGCAAGGGATGCGTTCCATTGCCGCCTCCGACAGCCAAGACGGCAGGCTCTGACCTGGAGCCCTGGAAGTCCGCCTGGGCACGGAGCAGATCCACGGCCAGGGCAGCTGCGGTTCCCACCGCCTGCCCCATGACTGCGCAGGTTCCCATCACGCGGGTGCTGGCAAAGGCCACGTGCGTGGCGCTGATGTTGCGGCCCGCAAAGAAGAGATTCCCAACATTGCGCGAGTACAGGCTTCGCAGGGGAATCGTGAACAGGGAGTCGAAGTGATGCTGCACACAGGGCTGCTCGTCGATCGCATCCAGGCCGCTGGGGGGGTGGAGGTCGAGCCACCAGCCGCCATAGGCGACCTGATCCTCGAAGACGCGGCCCTTGCGCACGTCGTGTTCCGTCAGGACATGGGTGCCGAGGAAACGACGCGTCTCCCGCTTGCCCGGGATGGAGCCGACC
>JAHFTI010000291.1 GCA_023265535.1 Opitutaceae bacterium | reverse complement strand
GAGGGCTCCACCTTTGAGATTTTCCTGCCGGAGGCGTCGCTTGATGAGCAGGTCGCCGAGATCCATGTTCCCGTGCTTCCCGGCGACGGCGAGCGGGTGGGTGTGCTCGATGATGAGTCCTCCATCGCCAACTTCATCGCGGTCAGGCTGGAACAGCTCAACTACCGCCCCCAGGTGCTCAAGAGCCCGCAGCAGGCGCTTTCGCTGCTGCTTGAGACGCCCTCACGGTTCGACGTCCTGGTGACCGACTACAGCATGCCGGGAATGACCGGCGTCGAGGTCCTCAGGAAGATGCGCAGCGCAGGCATCCGGATGCCCGCCCTCGTGACCTCCGGTGACGACACGCCGGCGCTCAAGGAGGAAGTGGAGGAGATCGGAGCAGTGCAGCTGCTGACCAAACCCTTCACGGGAGAGCAATTGGCCCAAGGCATCAGGGCTGCGCTCAGCCTGAAGTCGTAGCAGAAAAAAGCCACCCGGGCCAAAGGCCCGGATGGCTGAAATCAAAGGCGAGGGGAACGCGGCGGAGTGGCCGCGCGCCGACTCACTTGATGAAGAGGATTTCCTCGTAGGTCGGAACCGGCCAGGTGTCGTCGGCGACGATGCCCTCGAGCGAATCGACGATCACGCGGATCGCCTTCAGCTGGGGAAGGACCTCGTGGCAATAGTGCTCAGCCTCGGCCTGAAGGCCGTCCACGTGGTGGCTGCGGATCTGGATGAGCTTGGTGATGGACCCCTGGAGCTCGACGATCAGGGCCGAGATCTTCTCGAGGGCGGCCGTGTCGGGCTTGATGCCGGCAGCCTTGAGGGCGGCGGCATTCGTTGCCAGCTCGGTCTGGTAACGCACCGAGGCGGGCAGGTACTTGGTGTTCACCATCTCGACCACGATGTTGGCCTCGACGTTCACAGCCTTGACGTACTGCTCCAGCATGATGTCGCGACGGGCTTCGAGCTCGCGCTTCGAGAGGATGCCGTACTTCTCGTAGGCGGCGACGGTGGTCTTCGAGGTGATCACCGGAACGGCGTCCACCGTGGTGCGGAGGTTCAGCAGGCCGCGCTTCTGCACGGCTTCCTTGTGCCACTCCTCGGAGTAACCGTTGCCATTGAAGATGACGGCACCGTGCTCGGTGGCGATCTCGGTCAGGAGCTCGGCGACGGCGTCCTCGAGCTTCTTGGTCTTGACGGCCTTCTCGAGCTTGGTCGCGACGTAGTCGAGGGACTCCGTGGCGATGGTGTTGAGGGCGGCCAGGGGACCGCCGATGGACTGGTTGGAGGCGACGGCGCGGAACTCGAACTTGTTGCCGGTAAAGGCGAAGGGCGAGGTGCGGTTACGATCGCCAGCATCCTTGGCGAGGGGGGGCAGCACGTCGACGCCGAGGTGCATGAGGCCGGCCTTCTTGGAGGACTTGGCCTTGCCCTTCTTGAGCTGCTCGAAGATGTCGGCCAGCTGGTCGCCGAGGTACACGGAGATGATCGCCGGAGGAGCCTCATTGGCGCCCAGACGGTGGTCGTTGGAGGCGGAGGCAACGAGGGCGCGCAGGAGGCCACCGTGACGGTGGACAGCGCGGATGACGGCGGCGCAGAACACGAGGAACTGCATGTTCTCGTGCGGGGTGTGGCCGGGCTCGAGGAGGTTGCCCTGGACGCTGTTGCCGAGGGACCAGTTGAGGTGCTTGCCCGAGCCGTTGACGCCGGCGAAGGGCTTCTCATGCAGCAGGCACTCCATGCCATACTTGCGGGCCACCTTCCTGAGGGTGGTCATGATCAGCTGCTGGTGATCGGCGGCGACATTGGCCGTCTCGTAGATCGGGGCCAGCTCGTACTGGGAGGGGGCGACTTCGTTGTGGCGGGTCTTGACGGGAACGCCGAGGGCGTAGAGCTCAGCCTCGCACTCGTGCATGTAGGCGAGCACGCGATCGGGGATCACGCCGAAATACTGGTCCTCGAACTCCTGGCCCTTGGGGGGGCGAGCGCCGAAGAGGGTGCGGCCGGCGCTCATCAGGTCGGGACGCGCCAGGAAGAAATTGCGATCGATCAGGAAGTACTCCTGCTCGGGGCCGGCGGTAGCGGCGATGTAGGGAATATTGGTGTGACCGAAGAGCTTGAGAATGCGGCGGGCCTGGACGTCGAGGGACTTCATCGAACGCAGGATCGGGGTCTTCGTATCGAGGACGTCGCCGGTCCAGGAGACGAAGGCGGTCGGGATACAGAGCGTGACACCATTGGCGTTCTCGACGAGGTAGCAGGCGCTGGAGACGTCCCAGACTGTGTAGCCACGGGCCTCGAAGGTGGCGCGCATGCCGCCCGAGGGGAAGGAGGACGCGTCGGGCTCACCCTGGGAGAGCTGCTTGCCGGAGAACTCGGCGATGGCGCCACCCTTGCCGTCGGGCTCGAGGAAGCTGTCGTGCTTCTCGGCGGTGAGACCGGTGAGGGGCTGGAAGATATGGGCGTAATGCGTGGCGCCATGCTCCAGGGCCCAGTCCTTGATCGTCGTGGCGACGATGTCGGCCATGCCGGGATCGAGCGGCGAACCGGAATCGATGGTCTTCTTCAGGGCCTTGTAGACGGCCTTGGGCAGACGGGCCTGCATTACCTTCTCATTGAAGACATTCTTGCCGTAGAGGGCGGCGGAATGGCTTTCCTTGAAGGCCAATGTGTTAGTGACGCGAAAGTTGTTCGCGGCCGAGATGGCATTGAGACGGGCGGGACTCACACTCATGTAGGTATTGTTGCGGGAGGGTTCAGGCGAAGGAGAAACAAGTCCACCCCCGGGAGGGAAGAGCGGACTCGGTAAATTAGCAGGATTAATGCCAAATGCTGAATTCGATGAAAAACATTCCTGGCAAGCATGCGATTCAGTCATTGGTGGCAGGAAAAGAACAGAGGGATGCCAAAAATCGCTGGCGAGCCCCCCTGTCGGCAACAAAAAAACAGTATCAGGCACAGTTCATCAGTAGTCCTTGGAGAGGGTCACATGAAGTGAAGTCATGAACCTGCGTCCAACAGGCTGCCTGAAGCGGGCGGAACCTGCATGCCTGTCCCCCCCCCCCCTGCGACGGCCTCCCGCGAGGGCCGCGACCGAGGTGCCGATGAGCTTCCGCCACTCCAGCACCAGCCCCCCCCTGCCCCACCGCCACGCGAGCTAGCGCCAGGAGGAGGAAATCCTGGCAAGGAGCTGCTCGACCTTTTCCTTCGAACGCAACACCTGCTCCGTCTTGAGCCGGGGACTGAGCTCCAGGACAAAACGCTGCCCGGGACGCCAGTGGGCGGTGAGCATCTCAAAATCGACGCGGCCCGAGCCCACCTCCTGATGGTCCTTGCCCTCCGCGCTAACGTCGTGCAGGTGAAAGCCGATGAGGCGCTGGGAGTGCTTCTCGAGATGGCTGCGATGGTCCAGCAGGCCCATCTTTTCCTTCAGGTCGGCGTGGCCGCAATCATGCCAGTAGCCCACGGGGGCCCCCTCGGGCATGGCGGCAAAGAGCGCGTCGAAGCCCTCGTCCAAAGGCAACTCATCGAAGTTTTCACGATTCTCGAAGCCCAGCAGGATCCCCTTCTCGGCGGCATACTCCAGGACCAGCTTCAGGCTGTCATGCAGGCGGGTGAGATGGGGCTTGCCCGCCTTGCGCATGCGGCGAAGGCCCGCATCGCGCCGTTTGATGAAGCCCTTGTCCTCCCGATAATCGCCCTTGGGATTCCGCTCCATGTAACGCTGCAGGCGCTGCGCAGGGTTGAAGAACCAGAAGGCCACGCTGCCGAGGTGGCAGACCAGCACGCCCGCACCCACGAGCCGGGCAAAATCGATGGAGCGCTTGGTATGGCGGACCCATTGGTCTATCTCGCGCTGATCGAGTGAACTGGGCTGGTAAAGGTTGGGGGAGGCGTGGAGCACCCCGGGCGGGAGGGGACAAAAATTATGGCAGGAACCGATGCGGACAAGACCCGCCTCGACGGCCTTGAGGATGCCCGGCACGAGCGACACGCGCACACCGTGGCTCAGCTCCATGTGGGTGAAGCCCAGCGAGGCCACCTCCTCCAGCATGGCATAGCCGTCCTGGTGGCGCTGGGTGAGCCAGCACGAGGAGAGTGCGAGTGGAGGAAGCGAAGTTGTCTCCGCTGGAGATGCCATACGACAAGGGGGACAGAGAGCCCGTCGCAGGGCAAGACTTTGGAAAGGCCCCAAGTCCCATTCAGGCGGTCACCCAGGCAGCAAGGCTGCACCCAAGGCGACCCGGGAGTTGCCTCAGCGCGGCACCGAGCAAGATTCAGAGGGCGCCGGAGGCACTGCCAACAAAGCCCTGGGCAGGCAACTCCGCCTGTCCCAGCAGGGAACGCCACCAGCTGCGTTTCTCGACCACCTTGCGACGCCCATTGCCCGGGCCGTCGTTATCGCGGCGCCTGCGGGAGGCCGCATCAAAGACAGACTGCTCCAAGGCCTTGAGGTCAGAGGGATCAAAGCGGTCGAGACGAAGCGAGTAATAGGTGCGCCCGTCGGCATCGCCGCAATGCTGATGCGCGAGCAGGCCGGCGGAGATATCCTGGTCATCCATGTAGACCTCAAGATGATCGTGGCGGCGATTTTGGACGATGCAGAGCGTGGCGAGGAAACTGCGGGAGTTCTCCCAGCCCACGGGGCCGGAAAGGCGGACATCCAGCACAGCCAACTCAAAGGCGTAGGCCTTCAAGGCCGCGGCGGGCACCTCGGTGTAGTCGAGCAGGTAGCGGCGCAGGTAGGCTGTCAGCCCCTTGTTGTGCACGACAGACGACTCCCCGTGACGCTGGAACCAGTCGGTGATGCCCGCGGCGTTGCCCTCGGCCAGGTGACACTCAATGAGGCTGAGTTCCTCCTGGGGCATGTCGAAATTGGGAACATCAATGCTGAAGGTCAGCATATGGCGGAACTGCAGCGGATCACGCTGATGGGCCTCGAGCGGGTCGCGCACGGCACGGCGGGCGCAGTACTCAAAGATGAAGGGAAGGTTCCGGTAGCCGACCAGCTCCAGGCGCTTGATGCAGCCACAGACCTTGACGATATCGGCGTCGGTGACGTGCACCCGACCGAGCGCAGCCACGGAGAGCATGCGCAGGTTCATGATGAAATCGATCATCTGGGCACGGGAGCGATCGACCCCACCGTTCGAATAGGCGCCGGCCTGAACCGGGCCATATTCCCGGTTCATGGTGGTGCGGATGAGATTCCTGACAGCCACATCGGAATCATAGTAGATTTCCGGGGTGATTTCCCCGGTCATCCCATGAGTCTGGGTGCTGGTATTTGGAGTGGAATTCATCAAAATCTGGCGGAAGTCGGGCTGATGCTATGAGGATGCATCAGCCATGCCACATCTGATCTCTGTCAGGCATGCGCATCTTCTGGCAAGTATATTATAGGGTGATCACTCCATGGGACGCTGCGTGGGATAGGTCTGATTGGGTGGAGCGTGCCCCTGTCGGGTTGCGGAAACTGAGCCTATCGAAAGAGGAAAGGCATCGCCGCGCCGACCGCCCCCCCTGTACGCCGAGGCCTGCCTCTCGGACAGGCATGAGGTATCTCCTGACGCAGGCCACGCAGCTGCGCCCCGTCGGGCCTACCACAACAAAAAAGCCGCACCTTGCGGGTGCGGCTTGCGAAAGCTTGGGGAGGATGGGTCAGCCGGTGAGGGCCGACTTCAAATCAACCCTCGTGACGGCGGCGGAGCATCGCGGTGAAGGCCTGGACCTTCTCCTTGCGACGACGCTTCTCGCAGGGCTTCTCGTGGTAGCGCTTGGCGCGAACACCCTTGATGATGTTCTCGCGATCGAGCTTCTTCTTCATGCGGCGAAGCGCACGGTCAATGGGCTCGTTTTTGCGGATTTTGATCTCGATAGACATGTCGATAGGAAATGGTTGTCGGCGAAAAAGACGTGAATAGGCCAAACCCCCA
>JAHFTI010000290.1 GCA_023265535.1 Opitutaceae bacterium | reverse complement strand
ACTTCAGCGACCTGCCCCGCTTCGTGAACCGCGGCGACCTCTTCTTCCGCAACAGCGTGTCGGTGCTGCCCGCGCGCCTCGAGGCCCGACGTCCCACGGGCGGTGCCGTGGAGTGTTTCCTGCTCCGCCCCGAGGACGACAGCGGCCGCCGCTGGTGGTGCCTGCTGCGCCCCGGCAAGAAGCTGCCCGAGGGCGCGGTGTTCAGCCACGAGAGCGGCGCCTTCAACGCGTGCGTCGAACAGAAGACCCCCGACGGCTCCACGCTCGTGCGCTTCAACGTCCCTGGGGGCGAGTCGATGCAGACGCTCGCCAACCGTCTCGGCCAGATCCCCCTCCCACCCTATATCAACCGCCCCGACGCCGCGGCGGAGCGCCAGGAGGACCAGCAGCGCTACCAGACCGTGTACGCCAATCCCACGCGCCAGGTGGCCGTGGCCGCGCCCACCGCCGGCCTGCACTTCACCCCGGAGCTGCTCGACACGCTCGAGAAGGGGGGCGCCCGCTTCGAGGAGATCCTGCTGCACGTGGGCCTGGGCACCTTCAAGCCGATCGTGACCGAGCACATCGAGGACCACGAGATCCACCGCGAGATCTACGAGCTGCCGGCACGCACGCAGGCCTCCCTCTTCGCGCCGGGCGGCGGACGGCGTATTGCCGTGGGCACCACATCGGTGCGCGCGATCGAGCACCACCTCTCGCTGCACACGCACCCCAGCGGCGAGACACTCGCGGCCGAGGCCGACATCTTCATCCATCCCCCGGGGCGCTTCCGCGGCGTCGACGCCCTCATCACCAACTTCCACCAGCCCCGCTCCACCCTGCTCTGCCTGGTCTCCGCCTTCCTGAGCCCGGGCAACACCGACGGCATCGCCTGGCTCCAGGAGATCTACGCCGAGGCCATCCGCGAGCGGTATCGGTTTTTCAGCTACGGCGACGCGATGCTGATCCTGTGAACGGGTTAACGTTCTTGAAAGGGGTCACGTCTTTACACGTTACACGCAACCGGGCACGCCCGGTTGCGTGTAACGTGTAAAGACGTGACCCCGAGTTCTCCGCCTACTCAATTTTCACTACTCTTTCGGCCTTCTTCTAATATTAGAATTGGCCTTCCCTTGCGGGTACCACGGCCCGGCCAACTCTCAACACTCCACCCTTCTTCTCCCATGAGCCAACCCTACAGCTTCCCCGGTCTCCTCAACGGCAAGATCGCCCTCATCACGGGCGGCGGCACTGGCATCGGCCTCGCCATCGCGCGCGCCTTCGCGGCGGCCGGCGCCAAGGTACTCATCGCGGGTCGCCGCGTGGAGGTGCTTGCCGAGGCCTGCAAGGGCATCGACGGCGCAATCCCGGTCGCCATGGACGTCTCGAACCGACCCGCCCTCGCCGCCCTCGTGCAGCAGGTGGAGGCCGAGCACGGCGCCATCGACATCCTCGTGAACAACGCCGGCATCAACATGAAGAAGCCCGCCCTCGAGGTCACCGACGAGGAGTTCGACCGCGTGGTGCAGACCAATCTCAACGGCCTCTTCTCGCTCACGCGCGAGGTGGGCAAGGCCATGGCCGCGCGCGGCAAGGGCAACATCCTCAACATCACCTCCATGGCCGCCATGTACGGCATCCCGAAGGTGCCCGCCTACACGGCCGCCAAGACGGGCGTGCTCGGCCTCACCCAGACCCTCGCCGTGGAGTTGGCCCCGCTGGGCATCCGCGTGAACGCGATCGCCCCCGGCTTCATCTACTCCGAGATGACCGCGAAGGCGCTCGACGCCGATCCGGAGCGCAAGGGCAAGGCACTCGGCCGCACCCCCATGCAGCGCATGGGCCAGGCCCACGAGGTGGCCGCCGCCGCGGTGTTCCTCTGCTCCGACGCCGCCAGCTACATCAACGGCGTCAACCTGCCCGTCGACGGCGGCAACAACATCGGCTTCTGAGACCGTCGCGTCCCCCCCCCGAGCCTCCCACCTTTCCGACACCCGGGCTGCGGCGCCACCGCCCCTTCGCCCACCACCCGTTTCGCGAGACCATGAAAGCCCTGTATCCAAAAACTCCCTACATTGAGCAGACCTGGCGCTGGTTCGGCCCGCGCGACCTGTGCACGCTCGCCCACATCCGCCAGGCCGGCGCGACCGGCGTGGTGACGGCCCTCCACGAGGTGCCCTGCGGCGAGGTCTGGACCGTCGAGGCCATCCGCCGCCGCCAGGAAGTCCTGCGCGAGGCGGGCTTGGTGTGGTCGGTGGTCGAGAGCGTGCCCGTGCACGAGGACATCAAGCTCGCCCGCCCCAACGCCGCCAAGTACATCGCGAACTACATCCAGAGCCTGGAAAACCTGGCGGCCTGCGGGCAGAAGCTCGTGTGCTACAACTTCATGGCGCTGACCGACTGGACCCGCACGGTGCTCGACGCCGCCTGGCCGGACGGCAGCGAAAGCAGCCGCTACGACGCGATCGACGCGGCCGCCTTCGACCTCTTCATCCTGAAGCGCCCCGAGGCGCAGACGGAGATCCCCGAGCGCATCCGCACCCTCGCCAAGGCCCGCTTCGAGGCCATGGACGCCGCGCGCGCCGCAGCCGTCTCCAAGGTCATCCTCATGGGCCTGCCGGGCACGGTCGACGACCTCAGCCTGGAGGACTTCCGCGCCGGCCTGCAGACCTACGCCGGCCTCGGCGTCGAGGGCCTGCGCCAGCGCCTCTTCCATTTCCTCGCGCAGATCCTGCCCACGGCCACGCGCCTCGGCATCAAGATGGCGATCCACCCCGACGACCCGCCGTTCCCGATCTTCGGCCTGCCGCGCGTGGCGAGCAGCGAGAGCGACCTGCGCAAGATCGTCGAGGCATTCGACACCCCCTCCAACGGCCTTACCTTCTGCACCGGTTCGCTCGGTGCGGCGGCGAGCAACGACCTCGAGGGGATCGTGCAGCGCCTCGGCCACCGCATCCATTTCATCCACCTGCGCAACGTGGCTCGCGACGAGTTCGGCGGCTTCGCCGAGTCGGCCCACCTCGACGGCAGCGTGGACATGCCCGGCGTCATGCAGGCACTCCTCTTCGAGCTCTCGCGCCGCGCCGAGCAGGGCGACGTGGAGCGCGTCCCCCTGCGCCCCGACCACGGCCTGCGCATGATCGACGACCTGAACAAGCAGGGCTTCTACCCCGGCTACTCGACCATCGGCCGCCTGCGCGGCCTCGCCGAGCTGCGCGGCCTCGAATACGGCCTGCGCAAGGCGGGCGGGCTGTAAGAAAAAGGGGTCACATCTATACACTTTACACGCAACCGGGCGGGCCCGGTTGCGTGTAAAGTGTATAGATGTGACCCCGTCCCAATCACTCCTCCGACTGGTTCAGCCGCGTGAGCACGCTGAGGTCCTCGAGGGTGGTCGTGTCGCCCGAGACTTCGTTGCCGGAGGCGATCTGCTTGAGCAGGCGGCGCATGATCTTTCCGGAGCGGGTCTTCGGGAGGGCCTCGGCGAAGCGGATGTCGTCGGGCTTGGCGACGGGGCCGATTTCCTTGGCGACGTGGTTGCGCAGCTCGTCGCGCAGGGCCTGGGTGGCCCGGATGCCGGTCTTGACCGTCACGAAGGCGACGAGGGCCTGGCCCTTCATCGCATCGGGGCGGCCGACGACCGCGGACTCGGCCACGCTGTGGTGGCTGACGAGGGCGCTCTCGACCTCCGCGGTGCCGATGCGGTGGCCGGCGACGTTGAGCACGTCGTCGATGCGACCGACGATCCAGAAATAGCCGTCCTTGTCCTGGCGGCAGCCGTCGCCCGTGAAGTAGGAGCCGGGGACTTCCTTCCAGTAGGTGTCGCGGAAACGCTGCTTGTCGCCCCAGACGCCGCGCAGCATGGAGGGCCACGGCTTGCGGATGACGAGCTTGCCGCCCTCGTTGGCCTTCACCTTGTCGCCCTTGTCGTCGACCACCTCGGGGATGATGCCGAAGAAGGGCAGCGTGGCGGAGCCGGGCTTGGTGGGCGTGGCGCCGGGAATCGGCGAGATGAGGATGCCGCCGGTCTCGGTCTGCCACCAGGTGTCGACGATGGGGCAACGCCCGCCGCCCACGACCTCATGGTACCACATCCAGGCCTCCGGATTGATGGGTTCACCCACGCTGCCCAGCAGGCGCAGGGAGGAGAGGTCGTGCTTTTTCACCCACTCGTCGCCCCACTTCATGAAGGCGCGGATGGCGGTGGGGGCCGTGTAGAAGACGGTGACGCGGTGGCGGTGGATCATGCGCCAGAAGCGGTCGGGCTCCGGCCAGTTCGGGGCGCCCTCGTACATGACGACCGTGGCGCCGTTGGCGAGCGGGCCGTACACGATGTAGCTGTGGCCCGTGACCCAGCCGATGTCGGCCGTGCACCAATAGACGTCGTTCTCGCGCAGGTCGAAAACGTAGCGGGAAGTCAGCTTGGTGTAGAGCAGGTAGCCGGCGGTCGTGTGGTAGATGCCCTTGGGTTTGCCCGTGGAGCCGCTGGTGTAGAGGATGAAGAGGGGATCCTCGCTGTCCATGACGGCGGCCTCGTGGCGGTCGCCCACGTACTCGAGTTCGCGGTGCCACCAATAGTCGCGGCCCTCCTCGATGTGGATGTCGTGGTTGCTGCGGCGCAGGACGATCACGCTGCGGATGGAGGCGGCGATGAGCCTGCCCTCGGCGTTCGTGAGGCGCAGGGCGTCGTCGACGTTCTTCTTGAGGGGGACAATGGTGCCGCGGCGGTAGCCACCGTCGGCGGTGATGATCATCTTGGCGCCGCAGTCGGAGACGCGGTCGGCCACGGATTGGGCGCTGAAGCCGCCGAAGACGACGCTGTGCACGGCGCCGATGCGGGCGCAGGCGAGCATGGCGATGACGGCCTCGGGGACCATGGGCAGGTAGATGAGGACGCGGTCTCCCTTGGCGATGCCGTGGCGCAGGAGGACGTTCGAGAAACGGCAGACCTCGCGATGCAGCTGGCGGTAGGTGAAGGTGCGCTCTTCGCCGGGCTTGCCGTTGGGGGCGGGTTCGCCCTCCCAGATGAGGGCGGCCTTGTTGGCGCGACCGTCCTCCTCGAGGTGGCGGTCGAGGCAGTTGGCGGCGGCGTTGAGCTTGCCGCCGATGAACCACTTGGCGTCGGGGGCCTTGAACTTGAGCACCTGCTTGAAGGGCTTCTTCCAGACCAGCTCCTCATTGGCGCGGCGGCCCCAGAAACGCTCGGGGTCGCGGATGGATTCGGCGTAGAGGCGCTTGTACTCAGCCAAACTGCTGACGTGGGCACTCTTGCTGAAGGCGGCCGCGGGCTTGAACACGCGGTTTTCGTGGAGGATGGAGGTGAAGTTCGAGGGATCGGGAGGGGTACTCATAAAAAGCAGGGCAGACCATATAACTCAGCCTAATATTGTCTAGAACCGATGCTGTTTTTCCTGCAGATTGATGCGCGAGACAACCGATCAAGTGATTAAATGAAGGCAATGGCCCGAAGTAATTTAGGCTGTCCGTGACGGCAGCGTTCCCGCAGCCCAGCCCATTCACCCTCCACCCAGCCCCACCGGCATGAACTTCCTCCGCACACTCCTGAGTTGGTTTCGCAGGGGCGAAGCCGTGCCAGGGAGCGGCGGGCAGCCGGGAGGGCGCTCGGGGGACGAGCGCTCAGGCGGGACGGCGACGGTGACAGCAGCGGGGGCCGGCGCGGCCGCCGCTGGGCAGGGCCCGGATGGGGGTGCAGGGGCGATTTCCGGGGCCCGGCAGGCCGGACCGGAGGCGGGGCAGCCGGCGGAGCGCAAGGGGCTGCTGCAGGGCTCGCAGGAGGCCGGTGCGGGCACACAGGACAGGCCGGGAGAGCTTTCGCCAGGCGGGTCCGGAGGGGTTGCGCAGGGCGGGAAGGCGGCAACGCCTGGAACGGCGGAGGCGCTGCCTGCGGCGGTGCCGACGCGCGAGGAGCAACACGCTGCGCAGGTGA
>JAHFTI010000289.1 GCA_023265535.1 Opitutaceae bacterium | reverse complement strand
GGAGAGGCCAAGCTTGGCAAGCGGGCGGCCGATGGCCTCGGTGCCGACGAGCCCCATCTGGCGGAGCGCCTCGGGATTGAGCGCGGTGACGACCCAGCGCCCGTCGACCCAGTCAATGACGCCGAGGCCGAGGGGGAGCGTCTCATAGAGCACACGCAGCAGGCGCTCCGACTGGAGCAGGGCCTGCTCTGCGCCGCGGCGCTCGGTGATGTCCTGGACGGTGCCGAAGCTGCCGACGGGTCGGCCGGTGGGATCGTAAACGGGGCGGCCGCGCCAGTGGAGGGTCTTGCGAAGGCCGGAGCGCGTGAGGAAGATCACGTCCATCTCGAAGGCGCGGAAATGGTCGTCGAGCTGGGCGATGGCCTTGCCGAAGCGGACGCGGTCGGATTCGGCGACGTTGGACACCAGCTCGACCCGGCTCATGGGGCCGGCGCGGCGGTCGCGCTCCAGGATATGGAAGGTCTCCTCGGACCAGCTGCTGAGGGACTCGTCGTCGCGCGAGTGGCGCCAGTGGCCGAGGCGGGCGAAGTGCTGGGCCTCGGCAAGGATGCTGTGGCTCTCGGCGAGCTCCTCGGCCTGGCGGGCGATGCGGGCGTTGAGCGCGCGGCCGCGCAGGAGGGCCCAGACGGCGACGGCGAGCGCGAGGGCGAGCGCGCAGACAACGTAGGTGGTGACCTGGGCGATGGTGAAGCGGGGCGGCTCGTACTCGGAGAACCAGCGCGTGTATATCGCGTCGAACTCGCCGCTGCGGCGCAGCTCGTCGAGCCCCTCGTTGACCTGCGCGATCAGCTCCGCGTCGGCGGCGCGGGCGGCGTAGCAATAGCGCACCGTGTATCCCTTTAGTGGATACCCGGTGGGGACGACGTTGGTGAAGCCCATGCGGCGCGACTGGGCCTGGCCCGTGAGGCGCGTGAGCAGGGCGGCGTCGACCTGGCCGCGCGAGAGCAGGCGGAGGGCCTCGTCGGTGGGCGACTGCTGGAGGAGGGAGGCGTCGACGCCCTGGGCGAGCGCGTAGCGCAGGCCGACGCGGCCGGAGGCGAGCTTGGCGCGCTGGCGCTTGACGTCGTCGAGCGAGAGGAAGCGGCGGTCGCCCTCGCGAACGAAGAGCACTCCCTGCAGGACGAGAAAGGAGCTGGAGGCGAAAAGCTCGGGATCGCCGCCCTCGATGATGAGATGCAGCTGGGAGAGGTCGGCGCGGCCGGCCTTCATGTCGGCGAGGACCTCAGAGTTCGGCTTCACCTCGCGCACAAGGCGCAGGTCCATGACACGGGCCACGGCATCGAGCAGGTCGGTGGAGAAGCCGGTGAGGCGGCCCGTGCTGTCGACATAGCTGTAGGGGTACTGGTCACTCGGGGCGAGGACACGGATCTCGTGGCCCTTGTCGACGGCGGCCTGGAGCTGGAGGCCGGCGAGCAGCATCCAGAGCAGGCAGCCCACGGCAAGGAGCCGGGGGAAAAGACTGCGTGGACGTGGACTGGGGACTCGCATGGGGGCGCTGTCGGGCGGTACGTGTGAACTGGCCTGGCTGGCGAAGGGAGGAACGCGAACCTTCATGGCGTGCCCCTCCCCAAACTCAAGGCCTCTTTGCTGGGACAGGGAGACAAAGGGAAAGCAATAAAGGCAGCCTGGGGCGGAGGGAGGGGGGGGCGGCAGTGACTCAGGGAAGGAGGCAATGGGGGGACGGGCGGCATGAAGGCTGCTAGCAAGGTCCGGCGGAGGCCGGGAAGGAGACTCCAAACCAGAAAGCCCAGGGAGCGGCAGGCAAAACGAAACCCGGTCTCATTTTCACCAATTCTTTTCAATTCAGGCCCAAGCAATTACGACTTTCATTGGAATAATTCCTATTCTCACTTGCTACTTAGACCCATTCCAATTGGTTCCGTCACCCATTCCCTTCATGGTATCCGATCCACACACGACCCTCTCCCAACGCCTCGCCGGAAGCGGCCTGCGTTTGACGCCCCAGCGTGAGCTGGTGTACGGGGTGCTCCTGTCGCAACGAGACCATCCGAGTGCGGAGGACGTCTTTGCCCGCGTCAAGGGGCAGCTCCCGAGCATTTCCCTGGCGACGGTGTACAACTGTCTGGAGACCCTGGTGAACTGCGGCCTGGTCAAGCAGGTGAACATGGAGCGGGGCCCTTCCCGCTACTGCCCCAACCTGCACGAGCACGCGCACTTGCACGACGAGATCTCCGGACGCGTTTTCGACCTGGAGCTCCCCGCCGACCTGGCCGCACGCCTCCACCTGCTCCTGCCCGCAGGTTACAGCCTGTCGGCCATTGAGCTGAATTTCCACGCCAGGCCGGCCGTGCCGCTTCAGGAAGCGGCAGCTGCCTCACACGCCGAAGGGCAGGAAGCTGGCGCCGAAAAACCCGCGCCCACCCAGATCGCCTCCTGAACAAGGCCAGACTCCCAAGACCAAGCCGTCCTCACACCGCCTTTTTCCACACGACACCGCAGTCACTTAGCCACAAGCTGTTTCCCTCCAAATTCCTACACTTTTTCAACATCATGTCCGCCATCGAAATCAAAGACCTCCACGTCAACATCGGTGACAAGCCGATCGTCAAGGGCCTCTCCCTGACCATCAATCAGGGCGAAGTGCACGCCATCATGGGGCCCAACGGCACCGGCAAATCCACGCTCTCCAAGGCCATCGCCGGCCACCCGGACTACACCATCACCAGCGGCGACGTGCTGATCGACGGCGTCTCGATCCTCGACAAGGAGCCCGATGAGCGCGCCCGCGCCGGCCTCTTCCTCGCCTTCCAATACCCGAGCGAAATCCCCGGCGTCACCATCGCCAACTTCCTGCGCGCAGCCCTTCAGGCCCGCCTCGGCGAGGGCGAAGAGATCGACGCATCCGGCTACTACAAGCAGCTTTATGCCGAGATGGACGCCCTGAAGATCGACCGCAAGTTCACCTCCCGCGCCGTCAACGACGGTTTCTCGGGCGGCGAAAAGAAGCGCTGTGAGATCCTCCAGATGGCCATGCTCAAGCCCAAGTTCGCCCTCATGGACGAGACCGACTCCGGCCTCGACATCGACGCCCTGCGCATCGTCTCCGAAGGCGTCAACCACCTCCGCGGACCGAACCTCGGCATCCTCCTCATCACCCACTACCAGCGCCTGCTCAACTACATCGTGCCGGATTATGTCCACGTGATGTATGACGGCCGCATCGTGAAGAGCGGTGACAAGTCCCTGGCCCTCGAGCTCGAGGCCAAGGGTTACGACTGGGTCAAGAAAGAGCTGGCCGCAGTCTAATCACAAATCCTGACCCACCTTTCCCATGGCTGACACAGACACCCCTCAGGTCGAGATCGACGAGACCGAGGTCAATCCCGTCCAGGGCATCGACCAGACCGTCGGCGACTTCAGCTACGACGTGAAGTACGCCTTCGACGCGGGCACGGGCCTGAACGAACAGACGATCGAGTACATCTCGTCCGTCAAGAAGGAGGCTCCGTGGATCCTCGAGTTCCGCAAGAAGGCCTACGAGATTTTCAAGTCCAAGCCCATGCCCACGCACTGGGCCACCAAGGACCTCGAGAACATCGACTTCGACAAGATCCGTTACTACCTCTCGCAGGGCCAGAAGCCCAAGCGCACCTGGGAGGAGGTTCCGGACGACATCAAGAAGACCTTCGAGCGTCTCGGCATCCCGGAGCAGGAGCGCAAGTTCCTCGCCGGCGTCGAGGCCCAGTTCGACTCCGAGGCCGCCTACTCGAACATCAAGGAGCTCGTCGCCAAGCAGGGCGTCATCTTCATGAATTCGACCGAGGCGCTGCGTGAGCACCCTGAGATCTTCCGCAAGTGGTTCGGCAAGGTCATCCCGACCTCCGACAACAAGTTCTCCGCCCTCAACTCGGCGGTGTTCTCGGGCGGCTCCTTCATCTACGTCCCGCCGGGCGTCAAGGTGGCCCACCCGCTGCAGGCCTACTTCCGCATCAACGCCGAGAACTTCGGCCAGTTCGAGCGCACGCTCATCATCGTCGACGAGGGCGCCGAGGTCACCTACATGGAGGGCTGCACCGCCCCCAAGTTCTCGACCTCCACGCTGCACTCGGCGGTCGTCGAGCTCGTCGCGCTCAAGGGCGCGAAGATCCAGTACATCACGGTCCAGAACTGGGCCCCCAACGTGTACAACCTGGTCACCAAGCGCGGCCTCGCCATGGAGGACGCCGAGATCAAGTGGATCGATTGCAACATCGGTTCCCGCCTGACCATGAAGTACCCGGGCGTCGTGCTCAAGGGACGTCGCGCCCGCGGCGAGGTCATCTCGATCGCGCTCGCCAACGACGGCCAGCACCAGGACACCGGCGCCAAGATGATCCACGCCGCCGATGAGACGACCTCGACGATCATCTCGAAGTCCATCTCGGTGGGCCAGGGCCGCGCCACCTACCGCGGTGTCGTTCACATCCCGAAGAACCTCAAGGGCTGCAAGAACAACACCGAGTGTGATGCGCTCCTGATCAACACCAACTCGCGCACCGACACCTACCCCGCCATCACCGTGCGCGGGGCGGACCACGCCGTGCAACACGAGGCCAGCGTGTCCAAGGTCAGCGAGGACATGATCTTCTACATGCAGCAGCGCGGCCTCACCGAGGCGCAGGCGATGTCGCTTGCCGTCAACGGTTTCGTGAACGACCTGGTGCGCCAGTTCCCGATGGAATACTCCGTCGAACTCAAGCGCCTCATCGACCTCGAAATGGAGGGCTCGGTGGGCTGACCACCGACCTCCCACTTCCCACTCCTCGATTCCGCTTCCCACCATGTCCGCCCTTTCCGAATCCAACTCCGAACTCCTCACCGGCTTCACCAGCGAGCTCTTCGCCGCCCACCTGGCGGCCGAGTCGAGCATGCCCGCCTGGTGGCTGGAGGCCAAGAAGGCCGCCTGGAACCAGTTCCTGGCGCTGCCGATGCCCAAGAAAAACGACGAACTCTGGCGCTTCAGCAACATCGGCGCCCTGAGCCTCGACGGTTACGGCCTCACCAGCTCCGTGCGCCCCAGCGACTACACCGGCGCCGGCCTGGGCTTTGAGACCTCCGCCAAGCTCGTCTTCGCGAACAACACGCTTGTGCACCGCGAGGTGCATGCCAGCGAGTTGCCCGCAGGCGTCATCATCGAGCCGCTGCGCTATGCCGTCACGCATCACGCCGAGCTCGTGCGCAAGCACTTCAACCAGCAGCACACCAACCTCGGCAGCGAGAAGTTCCGCGCCCTGCACACCGCCCTGGTGCGCGACGGCCTCTTCGTCTACCTGCCCAAGGGCGTGCAGCTGGAGAACCCGATCGCCGTGTTCCACCATGCGGCGGGCGACGAAAGCTCGATCTTCCCGCACACGCTCGTCGTGGCCGAGGACAACGCGAAGGCCACGATCATCGAGATCTTCGCCTCGCTCGAGTCCGACGCGCGCCAATTCGCGAGCGGCGTGAACGACCTCTTCGCCGGCCCCGGCGCCCAACTCACCTACGTGGCTGCGCAGGCCTGGTCCACGGAGACGCTCTCGTTCCAGAACAACTCGCTGACCTCGCAGCGCGACTCGCGCATCACCTCGCTTAACCTGCACCTCGGCGGCCGCCAGGCGCGCCACGAGTCGCACTCCCGCCTGCAGGGCCCCGGCGCCCACAGCGAGATGCTCGCGCTCTCGATCCCGCAGGGCAGCCAGGAGTTCGACCAGCGCACGCTGCAGACGCACCAGGCGCCCAACACGAGCTCGAACCTGCTCTACAAGAACGCGCTGCTCGACCAGGGCCGCACGATCTTCTCGGGCCTGATCGTCGTCGAGCCGGACGCCCAGAAGACGGACGCCTACCAGAGCAACCGCAACCTGATGCTCAGCAACGAGGCGGAGGCCAACAGCCTTCCCGGCCTCGAGATCCAGGCCAACGACGTGCGCTGCACGCACGGCGCCACCAGTTCCCG
>JAHFTI010000288.1 GCA_023265535.1 Opitutaceae bacterium | reverse complement strand
TCAGTCGCAATGCCTTCCGTTCGGCAGTGCTCGACGGCACCGGCGGAATCTGGCTCGGCGCCTCCGACGGCCTCAGCCGTTTTGACATCGCGACGGGCGCCTTCACCCTCGTGCGCATTGTTCCCGGCGATCCTGATTCGCTCAGCAGCGGCGTCATCAACAAGCTCTTCCTCGACCGACAGGGCGGCCTCTGGGTGGCCACCACCTTCGGCGGTCTCAACAGGCTCCGCTCCGAAGCCAAGGCCTTCAGGAATCACACCCAGGTACTCGGTTCCGAGGAGACCGGCCTCACTCACCCCATTGCCACTGCAGTCCACGTCGATTCCAGGCAGAGGCTCTGGGTGGGCACCATCCGAGGCCTCAACTGCCTCGAGAACGGGCGTTGGACACATTACCTCAACGATCCGAAGGACCCGGGCTCGCTCAGCGCCAACCATGTTTCCTCCATTGCTGAGGATGCCGCCGGGGACATCTGGGTCGGCACACCGAACCAGGGCATCAACCGCTTCGATGGGTCGGTGTTTCACCACTACATCAACCGGGCCCCCCTGCAGATTCCTTCCCACGGCCGCCTGCCCTTCACGAGCAGCCAGATAGGCACCTTGTATCGCGACCGCAAGAATCGCCTCTGGATCAACGGGCGCGGCTATGGCCTCGACTATTATGACCGAGGGGAGTTCGTGCACCGCTCTCCCGTGGACGACAAGGGGCGGCCACTTCCCTTTGCGAACCTGCTGCCCGGTCATCTCGATGAGGACGACGGCCTGTGGTGTGCGAGCGAGCTCAACGGCTTGGTGCGTGTGCACGTGCCCAGCGGCAACACCGAGCAGTACTTCCCCGGCCAAAGGACCGGAAGGGCCACCCAGTCCCACCAAGGCTATGCGGTCACCTCCGACGGCGCACAGGGACTCTGGCTCGCCTCCATCAGCGGGCTCTACCACTTTGACATCCCCTCGCGCAAGTTTGACCGCGCTGTCTACGCATCGGACGGCCTGCCTTCGGACGCCGTGCTCTTCGTCACGCGCGATCTCTCCGGTCACCTTTGGCTCAGCACGACCAAGGGCCTCTGCCGCTTTGATCCGCTTTCCAACCAATGCAGGAATTATGAGAAGGCTGACGGCCTTCCGAGCAACCAGTTCCTCATGTCGAGCGGCTTTTGTGCGCCCGATGGCCGCCTCTATTTCGGCTCGCTCAACGGCGTCTGCAGCTTTGATCCCAGCCAATTGCGCGACAACACCACCCCGCCCGCCTCCATTGTCATCAGTGGCTTTGAACTCTTCGATGAGTCGGTCACTCCGCGCACCAAGGATTCCCCTCTCAGCACCTCCATCGACAAGACCCGGCACCTCACGCTCAGCGCCTCGCAGTCGGTCTTCTGCCTCAAGTTCTCCGCCCTCGACTTCAATGCCCCCACGCGCTCGCAGTACTCCTACCGCATGATTGGGTTTGACGACGAGTGGCGCACCGGCGCGCGGCGTGACGTGTACTACATGAATCTCCCTCCCGGGGACTACACGTTCCAGGTGCGTGGTGCCAACGCCGACAATATCTGGAGCCTGGGCTCCGTGTCCCTCTCTATCACCGTGCTTCCGCACTGGTACGCCAGCGCGCCCTTCCGCTGGACTGTCTCCCTCCTGCTGTTTGGCCTGGTGTTCTATCTCGTGCGCCTTCGCCTGCGCCGCATACGGGAGCGCACGCGCGAGCTCTCCCGTATCGTGGCCGAACGGACCCGGGACCTTGAGCAGGAGGTGCGTGAGCGCAAGCATGCCGAGGAGGCGCTCCGCGAGTCGCACGCCTATCTCGAGGTCCGCGTCGCCATGCGCACGGCGCAGCTCGCCGAATCCAACACGCGCCTCCAGACGGAGGTCGAGGAGCGCAAGCGTGTGGAGCTCGATCTGCGCCAAAGCCAGGAGCATCTCCGCCAGTCCCAGAAAATGGAGGCCTTCGGCCAGCTCGCCGGCGGAATCTCGCACGATTTCAACAATATCCTGACGGTCATCATCGGCCAGTCCCAGTCCTCCCTGCAGGAGGGCTGCACCGATGCCGAAAGGCTGGAGTCGATCAAGGAAATCCAGGACGCGGCGCAGCGCGCCACGCACCTCACGCGCCAGCTGCTCGTCTTCAGTCGCAAGCAGGCGATCGATCGCAAGCCCCTCGACCTCCGCCAGGTCGTGGGCGAACTCACGCGCATGCTGCGCCGCATCATCGGCGAGGACATTGCCCTGCGCATGTCACTCACTGAGCAGGCCCACCCCATCGTAGGCGACGCCGCCATGATCGAGCAGGTGTTGATCAACATGGCGGTCAATGCGCGCGACGCCATGCCGCGCGGCGGCGAACTTCACATCGAACTTTCCTTCCTCACCCTGGCCGAGGACGAGGTGCCCGCGCACCCCGGGTGTCCGCGCCATGGCTCCTACTCGCGTATCGGGATTCGTGATACAGGTTCGGGCATCGACAAGGCCACCCTCCCCCGGATCTTCGAGCCCTTCTTCACCACTAAGGATGCCGGCAAGGGCACCGGGCTGGGGCTGGCCACCTCCCAGAGCATCATCCACCAGCATGAGGGGTGGATAGAGGTGGACAGTGTCGTCGGCCTGGGCACGGAGTTCTCCGTTTACCTGCCGGTCGCCAGTTCCTCCCAGACGGGCGGCCTCCCGTCCGCCCACGCCTCCCAGCAGCCGCTCGCGCACCCCCGGGGCGACGCCTGCATCCTGCTCGTGGAGGACGAGGCGGGGGTGCGACGCTCCACCGCGCGCATGTTGCAGCGCCACGGGTACCGTGTCATCGAGGCGGCGAACGCCGATCAGGCACTCGCCCTGTGGAAGGAGGTGGGCGACAGCGTGGACCTCCTGCTCACCGACATCGTCATGCCCGGTTCCCTCAATGGGCATGCCCTGGCAAGGCAGCTCTCCGCCCTGCGCCCCGACCTGCGCATCCTGCTGATGAGCGGATACGATCCCACCCAGCTGGCCTCACGTTCACTGGAGGGCGTCAAGCCCGGCTCTCCCATACTCACCAAGCCTTTCTCCGTCGATGAACTGCTCGGAATGGTGAGGGCGCGGCTTGCCCAGTCCGCCTCCTGACGGCGCCTCCGCTCGCCTCGTGGCACCTACTTTACCGTCAGATGAAAAGTTCCTGTCCTGTCGCCATGCAAGGCGCATCCTTTTCCCAGGCGCAGCGTCCTGAGCAAGGGCACGGCGTTCCGGTATGATCGCCCCGCTCTCCCCTCCCATGCGTTTTCCCTTCACCCTCCTTCTGATCTTGGGCCTTTGCCTGCCCACGCTCCTTGCACTGACCCCGACGGACCTCAGGGTCGATGGCATGTCGGCGCCGCTGGGAGTGGATTCCGCCTTTCCGGTGTTCTCCTGGAAACACCGCGACGAGGGGGCGCGCGGGGCCCGGCAGACTGCGTACCAACTGCAGGTGGCCACCAGCCCGGCCGTTCTCGAGGCCGAACAGGCTGATCTGCTCGACACTGGAAAGGTCTCCTCCGCGGCACAGGCCGGCATTCCCTACGGGGGCAAGAGGCTCTCCTCCTTTGCGACGGCTACCTGGCGGGTGCGTGTCTGGGATGGCAATGACCGCCCCGGAGAATGGAGCCAGCCCACGAGTTGGACCATGGGCGCCCTGGATCCGTCCGACTGGAAGGCCTCCTGGATCTCGGACGCCCCGCTTCTGCGCCTTCGTCGCACCGCACTCGGCTATCATTCCGAGGTGACGCGCCAGGCCGACACCGTGAAGTGGCTGCTCATTGACCTGGGCGCCCCCCACCCCGTCGAGGAGGTCAAGCTCCAGGGCGTGGCCCATTCCGCAGCCAGTGGGCTGGGCTTTCCGGTGCGTTTTCGTATCGAAACTTCCGATACACCCGACTTCGCCACCGTGCAGGTCCTGCTGGACCAGTCCGGGGCTGACTATCCCAATGCCTGGGCCGCCTCCATCACCGCCAAGGCCGCCGGCACCCCTGTCCGCTACGTTCGCGTGACGGCGAACCGGCTGCGCACCGAGGATGACGGCAGCTGCCGCTTTGCCCTGAGCCAGGTCCTCGTGAAGGCCGCAGGGCGCAACGTGGCCGTGGGGGCCCGTGTCACTGCGAGCGATTCCCTCGAGGGCAAGGGCTGGTCTGCCGCCTCCGTCACCGACGGCATGGTGTCCCCCGGCGAAGACCCCCTTGCTAACAGCACCCTGCTGGTGCGCCGCGAATTCCAGGTGGGAAGGGGCCTCCGCCGCGCCCTGCTGCTGTCCTGCGGCCTGGGCCATCATGAGGCCACGCTCAATGGCCGGCGTGTCGGGGAGGACCTGTTTTCCACCGCCTGGACGCGCCATGAGAGTGAATGCCTCTACGACACCCGCGACGTCAGCACCCTGCTCCGCACGGGCCCCAACGCGCTGGGCTTCGTCCTCGCGGGCGGTTTCTACAACGTGCAGCCCAGTGCCCGCTACACGAAGCTCACCACCGCCTTTAGGCCCCTGATGCTCATCGCCCTCCTCCGCCTCGAATACGACGACGGCCGCATCGAGACGATCGGCACCGACCAAGGCTGGCAGGTCTCCCGCGGTCCGATTCTGTTTTCGAACATGTATGGCGGTGAGGACTACGATGCCCGCCTCGAGCCGCGCGGTTGGGATCAGCCGGGGTTTGCCGCCGCCTCCTGGCGAGCCGCCGTTCCCGATCGCGGCCCCGGCGGAGTCCTGAAGGGCTCCTCCCACTCCGCCCCCCCCATCCGCGTGCAGGAACTCCTGCGGGCGCATGCCCCGCGGGTCGTGGACGCCACGACCCTTGTGTACGACCTGGGGCAAAACGCCTCGATCATCCCGCGCCTCCGGGTGCGCGGCCCGGCCGGTTCGAGGATCCGTATCACTCCGTCCGAGTTGGTCGCTCCCGATGGGAAGGCAGACCAGCGCTCCGTGTTGCACGGCGGCGTCTCCTATTGCACCTACATGCTCTCCGGGGAGCCGGAGGGGGAAACCTGGCAGCCCCGCTTTTTCTACCACGGCGCGCGCTACCTCCAGCTGACGCTCTCCACCCCAGCGGGCCAGGCGCTCCCGACGGTTTCCTCCGTCGAGGGGCTTGTGGTCCATTCGGCCTCGGCCCCCGCGGGCGACTTCGAGTGCTCCAATGAGCTTTTCAACCGCATCCGGACCCTCGTGCGCTGGGCCCAGCGCAGCAATTCCTTCCACGTGCTGACAGACTGTCCCCATCGCGAGCGCCTGGGCTGGATCGAGCAGTACTACCTCAACGGCCCCGCCCTGCGCTATGAGTTCGATTACGCGCGGCTTTTTCGCAAGGGGCTCAACGACATGGCAGCCTCCCAGACCGAGCAAGGGCTGATTCCCAGCATCAATCCCGAGTACGTCATCTTTCGCGGAGGCTTTCGCGATTCCCCGGAGTGGGGCTCGGCCTTCATCCTCGCCGCCTGGCAACAGTATGAATGGACCGGCGACCGCTCGCTGCTCGAGCGCCACTATGAGGCGATGCGGCGTTACGTCGCCTACCTGGGCACCAAAGCCACCGAGCATATCCTTCGCCATGGGCTCGGTGATTGGTATGACCTTGGGCCCAAGCGCCCGGGCAGTTCCCAGCTCACGCCTATTCCGCTCACCGCCACGGCCACCTATTACACAGCCAGCTCCACCCTCGCCCGCATAGCTGCCCTCCTGGGCCGGCGCACCGAGGCCCTCGAGTACCAGCAGTTGGCCGACCAGATTCGCACGGCCTTCAACACACGCTTCCTGAATGCCGCCGACTCCGTTTACGGGTCGGGCTCGCAGACCTCAAACGCGATGCCCCTTGCCCTCGGGATGGTGCCGTCGGAGCACCAGGGCAAGGTGCTGGAAGCCATCGTCTCGGACATCCGCTCGAAGGGCGACGCCTTCACCGCTGGGGACGTGGGGTACAGGTACCTTCTCCGGGCCCTCGCGGAAGGGGGGCGCTCC
>JAHFTI010000287.1 GCA_023265535.1 Opitutaceae bacterium | reverse complement strand
CTCCAGGATGTGCTGCAGGGAACGTTCCGGAGTTTCCGCGAAGCTTGCCTGCATGGCGGCTGCCAGCCGTTCCATGCCGAATTCGGCGCCGTCCCCGTCCTGCTCCTCCTTGAGGCCGTCGGTGTAGAGCAGCAGGCGTGTGCCCACGGGCATGAGGCGTTCGACGGGGTCGTATTCGGCGTCGGGAATGAGTCCCAGGGCAGGTCCGCTCTCCTCCATTGAAATGGGCTCCGCCATGGTGTCCTTGTCCATCCAGAGCGGCCAGGGATGCCCGGCGTTCGCCATCATCAGGTGGCCCGTGTTCACGTCGACCGTCGCATAGAGAGCCGTGACAAAGCGGGGGAAGGAGGGGCGGTCCAGCAGGGCGCACAGCCTGTTGTTGAGCGTGGCCAGGACCTGGGAGGGGCGCACGTCGCGCGCGGTCAGTTCGGCGAGCAGGCCACGCATGAGTGTGGTGACGAGGGCGGCCTTCACGCCATGGCCCATCACGTCGCACACGAGCAGTCCGAATTTGTTGGGCGACAGGGGAATTGCCTGGAAAAAGTCGCCTGCCAGGTGGGCGCAGGGCTCGTACACGTACACGATGCGCGGGGCGAAGACCGCCTGCATGTCGATCGCGTCGCGCACATTCTGCACGCTGGCATTCATCAGCTCGGTCTGCATCTCGCGGGCCAGGGCCAGCTCGGATTCCATCTGGCGGCCGCGTTCCTCGAGTTCACGCTGCGTGCGCAGGGCGCGAGCCTCGGCCTCCTTCTGCTGCGTGATGTCCGCGGACATGCCGACGATGCCCTGCACGCGCCCCTCTGAGCTGAGCAGCGGCACCTTTGACAGCAGGCTCCAGTTGTGGCCGATGGTGGTGTAGGAATCGTACTCCTCGCGGTTCAGGATCGAGAGGCCCTGTTCCAGGACGGCCTTGTCGTCGGCATTGATCTGCTCGGCGCGCGGCCCGGAGACGAATTCCTCCACCCGACGTCCGTAGATCTGCTCGTTTGAGGCCGCGCCGAAGTTGCGGCGATAGGCCTCGTTGGTGACCTGGATGCGGCCTTCGTTGTCCTTGACGAAAATGCGGCAGGGCAGGATCTCGATCAGGGTCTTCAGCAGGCGATGCTGCTCCTGCAGGGCCTCGCGCGCCTGCTTGGTCTCGGTGATGTCGCGGGAGATGCCGAAGGTGCCCACCACCTCGCCATTGGTTCCGAGCAGCGGCAGCTTGGTCGTGAGCGTCCAGCGGATATGGTCGGCGGCGTCACTGCGTTCCTCCTTGCCTATGAATCCACGCCCGGTGCGTACGATTTCACGCTCGTCCGCGTCCTTCTGCTTGGCGAATTCCGAGGGGAAGAAGTCATGGTCCGATTTGCCGACCGCCTCAGCCGGCGAGCGGAGCTTGAAGAACTCGGCCTGTGCGCGGTTGATGCAGAGGAAGCGTCCTTCCCTGTCCTTGAAGTACACATGGTCCGGAAGCAACTCCATCAGGCGCTGAAAAAACAGCGCCTTGTTGAGGTTGTCGGGCAGGGAAACAGCCTGGTTGGGCGTGTCTGTCATGGGCTGCGTGTGTGCTGGGACTCCGGCTCTCCGGCGTTAGGGAAAGGTGCTATCAATAGTGGCGGCACGACGCTGTGCAACGCCGCGTTTTTGTCACCAATGAATTATTTCCAAGCCCACTAGGGTGAATCATTTGCCTGTCTTGCGGAGACTCCTCAGGAGTTTCTCGAAGTCCTTGGGCAGCGGGGCACGCAGATCCATGGTGCGTGCGGTGACGGGATGCAGGAAGACAATGTGCTCTGCGTGCAGCATCACGCGCTCGGGTTGCACGGAAAGGCGCAGGTCCTCGCGCCAGCCATAGGCCTCGTCGCCAAGCAGGATGTGGCCGAGCGACTTCATGTGCACGCGGATCTGGTGTGTACGCCCCGTGTGGATACGGCAGCGGATGAGGGAGGCCAGGGGTGGGAAGGCCTCGACACGCTCCCAATCGGTGCGCGCCGGTTTGCCGCCCTCGCCTACCGTCATGCGTTGCCGGTGCACGGGATGGCGCGAGATGGCGCGGTCCACCACGCCGCTCATGAGCTGGGGGCAGCCGGAAACCAGCGCGAGGTATTCCTTGCGCAGTTGGCGCCCGGCAAATTGTTCGGAGAGGCCGCGGTGTGCGGCGTCGGTCTTGGCGACCAGCAGCAGCCCCGTGGTCTCCTTGTCGATGCGGTGCACGATGCCGGGGCGTTCCACCCCGCCCACGCCGCTGAGTTCCCCCTCGCAATGGGCAAGCATGGCATGGACCACGGTGTCCTCGCCGGTGCCCGCACCCGGGTGAACGATCATGCCCGCGGCCTTGTTGATGGCCACCAGATGTTCGTCCTCATAAATGATGTCGAGCGGAAGGTCGACGGGGCGCAGCTCGGAGGTCTTCAGTTCGGGCATCGCATAGCTGAGCACCTCGCCCTCGTTGACGGAGTCGCTCTTGGAGAGGACCCGCTCGCCCACGCGCACGAGGCCGGCCTCGAAGGCCCGGTGGAGTGCGGAGCGGCTGTGCTCGGGGAAGGCCTGCGCGAGGACCTTGTCGGCCCTTTCACGGCGGACTCCCTCGGGGACGGTGTAGTCCTGTGCCATGGTCAGCCTCGGAGGGCGCGAACGAGCGCGTCCACGAGATCCTCGAGGCTCGGCGTCTCGGCCTTGAAGTCGACGGACATGCCGGCGTTGAGCAGGGAATCGCTGGTCTGCGGTCCGATGCTGCCGTTGAGCGGACGCCTGGCGCCGGGGGCGAGCTTGAGGGTGTCCTTTTGCGCAGCGAAGGATTCGACTGCACTGGAGGAGGCGAAGAGGATGGCGTCGGCTCCCTGCTTTCGGAACGAGGCCGCCGCAGGGTCGCCGCTGAGGTCGTTCAGCTCGGTCTTGTACACGGGCAGCCGGTCGACGATGGCGCGTGCCTCCTCGAGTTTCTTCTCGAGGGTCTCCCGATTCATGTTGCCGGTGACGAGCAGCACCTTGGCGCTGTCGAGGCTGCCGGTGCCGATGAGTTCGTTGGCGAGGGACTCGGCCGTTGCCTTCTTCGGCATGCATTCCACCTTCAGGTGCAGGGCTTGGACGGCCTTTGCGGTGGTTTCACCGACGCAGGCGATGCGCAGCAGGCCGAGGGCGCGGATGTCCTCGAAGAGCTTGAAGAACTGGTCGAAGAAGTGCTTCACACCGTTGGCGCTGGTGAAGATCACCCAGTCGTAGGTGCCTAGCTCGAGCAGGCAGTCGGCGAGGGTCTGCTTGTCGATGTCCTGCGCCACCTTGATGAGGGGCAGTTCGAGCACCTCGGCACCGAGCGCCTCGAGTCGTTCGCGCAGGGCGCTGCTTTGGTCGCTGGCGCGCGTGATCGCGATGCGGCGGTCGGAAAGGGGCTGGGTGCTGTGTGCCATGGTCTGAAGGGAGGATGCTCTTAAGCGAGGGAAAGGCGAATGGACTCGGGAAATCGGGTCCTTCGGGAGAGGGCGTCCGGGGCTCAGGCCTTCCTGAGTCCGAGTTCCGCGAGAATGCGGGTGGCGGTGGCCTGCGGGGCGTCAAAATCGGCCGCTGTCAGGGGGAAGGACTTCTTGCCGCAGTCCTCATGGAAGAGGTACAGGCGCTCGGCGGTGGCATGGGCGGCGAAGGCCGTGTGGCAACCGCCACCCAGGGCGCCCTGGAAAGCGCGCTCGACGGCGACGGCGCGTGCGGTGGCGAGGTCGAAATGGGCGGCATAGCGGGCCACGTCGGCGGCGCGGCACTGGATGGCAATGGCGGCCTGGCCCACGGCCGGCACCATCTGGTCAAAGGAGAGGGGGACGAATTCCAGGCCTTCCCAGCCGCTGATGCCCAGGCGTGCCAGGCCGGCGGCGGCGAGCATCGTGGCGTCGGCAACCTTGTCCTGGGCGATCTTGCGTAGGCGGGTGTCCACATTGCCACGGATCTCGGAGAAGCTGATCCCGGCATGCAGGGCGGACAGCTGCAGGCGGCGACGCGGGCTGCCTGTGGCCACGGTGGCGGGAGAACCTATCCCCACGCGGCGCACCAGCATGTCGCGTGCATCTGCGCGGGGCATGTAGCCGGCGATGGCAAGGCCCTCGGCCATCTCGCCGGGGAGGTCCTTGGTGCTGTGGACCGCGATGTCGGCCTCGCCGCGGAGGAGGGCTTGCTCGAGTTCGCTGGTGAAAAGCCCCTTGCCACCGCGTTTTTCGAGGGACCACTGCGTCTGCTGGTCGCCGGTCGTGACGATGCGCAACTGCTCCACCTCCACGTTGAGCGCGGTGCCGAGGTGTTCGCCCACCTTGACGGTCTGTGCGAGGGCGAGCGGGCTTTTGCGGGTGGCGATGATGAGCTTGGACATGCGAGGAGAGGGTTGCCCGGCATCTGGCCTGGCGGAATGGCAATCACTGACCCAGGCAGCCTCGCTCATCAACACCAGAATGAGGGCAAGATTCGGGCGAATCGGGGCACAAAAAAGCGGAGCTGGGCGGGTTGGCAAGGGGTAGTATGCCATGGCGGCTGGGCCGCCGAACCCGCTCAGCTCCGCCAGGAGCCGAGGACTGCGCCCGGGGGGCAGTCAGGAATGTCTTACTTGATCAGACGCAGGCAGAAGGGGTACTTGTAGTCGACCCCGTCGTTGGTCTTGATGGCGGCGATCACGGCAAAGATCAGGCCACCGATGCCGACCACAGGCATGAGGAACAGGCCGATGATCACGATCGAGAGGATACCGCAGGCGACGAACGCCAGGAAGATGGTGATGTGCCAGTTGAGGGCCTCCTTGGCCTGGGCGGCCAGGTAGGGGGACTCATCCTTCTTCACCAGCCAGATGATCAGCGGGAAGATGATGCTCAGGAGGAGGTACGAAAGGTGGCAAAGCACCGCGAGAAGCTTGTCATTGCTCTGCGAAGGGGCCGCCGGGGTGGCAGCCGGGGGGGGGGGAGGAGGTGTGTCCATGAGTGTGCGAGTAAATGGCTTTTGTCCGGTCCGTCGAGCCTTATGTCATTGCTGGGTAAAGGATGAGGGAAAACCCGACCGAAACAGTATTCATTGATTTCGCGCAAGAAACGCGCAGACAAACGGCCCCGCTCTCGCCCAAACCCATGACAGGGGCTAAAAATTGTATTAAAAAATCTGATACGCTCAGGCCTCGCCCTGGGTGCCCATGCGGCCTCTCCAACCCAGCTTGGTGCGCACCACCGCGAAGTGGGAATAGCCCCGGCGTTGGATCAGCGGGAGGCGTTGGGGGCAGAGCGAAATGTTCAGGGGCTCGCTGGCTGTGTTGGGCAGGGTGGTCTGCCCATCGAGGGAAACCTGAAGCTGGGCGCGCTCGGAGCGGTTGTAGACCTGAAGCCTGACTTCGGAGCGAAAGATGATGGAGCGGTTGCTCAGGGTGTGCGGGCAGATGGGCGTCATCGCCACGACATCGGCCGCTGGGTGAAGGAGGGGGCCGCCGGCCGAGAGGTTGTAGGCGGTGGAGCCTGTGGGGGTGGAGAAGATGAGCCCGTCGCAGACGTATTCCGAGACGAGCTCCTCATCGGCGCTGACGGCGAGGCGCACGAGTCGGGAGTTGACGGCGTCCTTGACGACGACGTCATTCAGGGCGAGTTCGGCGGGGCCGTCGCCAAAGCAACACTGAAGCAGGGAGCGTTCAGCCACCTGGTAGCGCCCCTCCAGGACGTCGCGGAATTCGGCTCGGGCCTCGTCGGCAGAGAAGGTGGTGAGGAAGCCGAGGGTGCCCCGGTTCACGCCAATGAGGGGAACCTGGTGGCGGGTGGCCTCGGCGGCGACCCCGAGGAGGGTGCCGTCCCCGCAGATCACGCAGCAGGCCTCCGCACCGGCGAGGAAGCCGCGCTGCTGGGGGAATGACTCGACGACGTGTGTGTCCACGCCGGCATCACGTGCGATTGCCAGCAGGTCGAGCCCGAGCTCGGGGGCTCCCTGCTTGCCGGTGTTGATCAC
>JAHFTI010000286.1:2168-5966 GCA_023265535.1 Opitutaceae bacterium | reverse complement strand
CACGCGCTGTCGACCAGGGGCATGTCCACTGCAAGGACTGCAATCAGGGGCCTTGCCGGGCGCGCCAGGGCTGCCTGAAGGCCTGCCAGAGGGCCGATGTCCGTATACACATCCTGGATACAGGGTATCGGTCCGGGGATGGCCTGGCCAGGGCGCCTCGAGAGGAAGACGGGGGTGGCACCCGCCGCGGCGAGTGTGCGTGCCTGCCGGGACCACCAGGTCTCGCCCCCCAGCAGCAGGCCTGACTTGTCGCGGCCCATGCGGCTGGAGGCGCCGCCGGCGATGACGAGGCCTGACAGGAGGCTTGTGGCTGGGGCTGCCATGGAGGGAAAACGGACCGAGGCTGCGGGAGGGGGGGGAGGAGGCCGGGGGCGGGCTCGGAGTGGGACTGGGCTGCTGCCTTCCCGTCAGCCCCTGGAGGAGGGATCGACGGTCAGGGTGCCGCTCGACAGCAGGCGGCAGCGCAGGCCGCCGCGCCCCTTCAGCCAGTCCTCCGCACCCGGCGACAGGGCCTGGTCCATCCAATAGCAGGGGCGGCATTCCTCGACGCCCTCCAGCTCGAGGCCCTGCAGCTGGAAGCGCCGACCGATCAGGCTGTTCAGGTCCGCGCCCTCTACGACCACGTTGCGGCGGAGTATGGCGGGCGAGAGGTCGGGGCGGGCAAAGGCGGTGCGCAGGGAGCAGAAGACTTCCCAGGAGAAGAGCGTGATCTGCCCCTTGTAGTCCTCCCTGTAGCCGAAGAAGCGGTCGCCGACGATGCCCTGGCCCGCCTCGCAGTCGATGGAGCTCCGCTCCTCGATGGGATGCTCCCCGGCGGGGCCGCCGTGGTGGCCGAAGTAGTTGTGACCCGGTGAGACGTAGAGGTGGCGTATGCGCGGCATGGCTGGCCTGAGGCTGTAACAGAAATTTGGATACAGGGAGGTGTGGGGCGGGGAGGGCAGGGATGGGCTCCCCGGGTGCGCGGGCAGGGTGCGCGCGTGCCGGGTCGCCGGGCGAAGCCCCCGGTTCAGAGGGCGGCGATCGTGTCGGCGTAGGCCCGGCGGTCTGGCGCGCGGAAGAAGCTGGTGCCCGCGACAAAGGTGTCGACACCGCAGGCCCTGCATTCGCGCGCAGAGGCGAGGTCGATTCCCCCGTCCACCTCAAGGCGGAAGGAAAGCCCGCGTTGGCGGCGCAGCGCGTCGATCTCGGTGAGCTTGGGCAACACGTCGCGACGGAAGGGCTGGCCTCCGAAGCCGGGCTGCACGGTCATGGCAAGGACGAGGTCGACCTGGTCGAGGTAGGGTTCGATGGCCGAGACGGGCGTGCCGGGATTCAGCACGATGCCGTTCTGGCAGCCGAGGGCGCGGATGCGGCGCAGCGTGTCGGCGTGGTCGATGGCGGGCTCGATGTGAATGGAGATGAGCGAGGCGCCGGCCTTTGCGAAGGCCTCGATGTAGCGCTGCGGCTCCGAGAGCATCAGGTGCACGTCGAGGAAGAGGCTGATGCCGTTCCTGCGCAGCGCGGCGACCGTCTCGGGGCCGAAGCTGAGGTTCGGGACGAAATGGCCGTCCATGATGTCCACGTGCAGCCAGGCCAGTCCGAGGTCCTGGACGACGCGGGCGCTGGCGCCGAGGGCGGCGTGGTCTCCTGCAAGGAGGGAGGGGGCGAGGATGTTGGCCATGGTTACCAGGTGTCGAGGACCGCGTGGGTGAGTTCGACGGAGAGTTTCTCGGCGATGACGGGCAGCATCTCGTACTCCGCCTGGAGCTGGCCGCGGTCGATGTAGTCCTCGCGCTGCACGGTCACGATGCGCTGCTTGAGCAGCGCAGTGCCGTCCTTGAGGGTGAGGTCGCAGGCGGTCCTGAGGGTGAGGTTGAACTTGCGGGCCAGGCCGGCATCGGTGGCCTTGGCGACGCTGGCCTCGCGGCCGAAGCTCTTGAGGGTGACGCTGAGCACGGCATCCGCCTCCTCGGCGCTGGAGACGAGTGTGACGCGACCGTCGCGCAGGAAGGCCTCGCGCACCTGGGTGCCGATGAGGGCGCGTGCCTGGGGCAGCATCGTCTCGCTCTGCACGGGGGCGATGTAGAGGGTCTTGAAGGCGAGCTTGCCGCCCGTGCCGAGCTGGTAGTGGGAGCAGGCCCCGAGAAGGAAGGCACCGAGTAGGAGAAGGGAGGCGAGGAGGCTGCGCATGGGAGAGGGCGTGGAAAGAGGGAGGGCGCTGAGGATATGGGGAGGGGCGCGCAGATTTACAGCAGAAAAGGGCAGGGTGGGTTGCGGGGCTGGGGGCGGCGGCATCAGCCAAGGCTTATCCGCCTTCGCCCCTTTGGGACTACGGCGGATTGTTTTCACCCGGTAGGCGAAAACAAAAAGGCCGCCCGGTGAGGGGCGGCCTTGGGAGGTAAAGGGGCTCAGAAGATCCAGAGGAACTTCTTTTTCTTCGGCATGATCGGTCGACCGTCGGGTCCGATCTGCGGCATGCGGCTGGCCATGTCGGCTTCCACGGCGGCCAGGCGCTTCTTCGCCTTTTCGGCAACGGGGGAGTCGGGGTAGGCGGTGATGGCTTCGTTGTAGAACACCTTCGCGGCGACCCAATTGCTACGCTTGTAGAAGTAAAAGTCACCCATGGTGATCTTACTTTCGGCGAGCACCGTCTTCATCTTGGCCTGGCCGGTGGCGGCGGCTGCGATGTTCGGGTCATTCGGGAAGAGGATGATGAAGTCCTCGAAGTAGGTGGCGGCTTCCTTGGTGGAAGTCTGGTCGTACTCGGGGCCGTCCACGAGGGAGGCGTGGGTCTTCGCGAGCTGGATGTAGGCGTCGGGCGCCAGCAGGCTCTGCGGGTAATTGTTGATCATGCGGTCGAGGGCGTCGATGGCCTCTTCCGTGTTCTTGAACTTCTGGTGGCCGCGCGCGACGTTCATGAGCGCCAAGGGGGCGTAGTCGCTGTAGGGGGCGTTGAAGAGAACCACCTCGAAGTACTCGAGGCCCTTCTCGCGGTTCTTGAAGCCGGGAATCCAGCCCCAGTAGCGGGGACGGGCGCCGTCGAGCAGGGCGGAAGCGATGCGGTACTGCTCACCGATCACCTCGTTGAAGCGAGGGGTGTTCGGGTAGCGGCTGATCATGTCCTGGAAGAAGGTGAAGGACTTGTTGTACTGCTTGCGGGCGAGGTAGAGGCGGGCGGCGCGGTACAGGGCCTCGGGGGCGTAAATGGAGTTCGGGTACTTCTTGCTGACCTTCTTGTAGGCGCTGATGGCGGAGCCACGGCTGTTCTTTTCCTCCGCCTTGCGGCCCTTGTTCATGAGCTCGATGGCGTTGCGGCCCTCAGGACCGGACAGGCCGGACAAGGCGCCGCCCTCGATGCGCCAGCCGGTTTCGGAGGTCCACACCAGTTCGGCGCGGGCTGCGACCGAGAGGATCAGCGCGAGGGAGAAAAGAAGGCAAAAGGCACGCAGGGCGCGGGCGGGCAAGGTGGGCATAAAGATGTTACCAGCGAACCAGAGCTGAACCATAGGTCAAGCCCGCCCCGAAGGCGACGAGCAATGTAGTGTCCCCGCGTTGGAAGCGGCCGGCACGGCGCGCCTCATCCAGGGCGATCGGAATCGAGGCCGCGGAGGTGTTGCCGTAGCGGTCCACGTTCACGTAAAAGCGCTCCATCGGGAGCTCGAGGTAGTGGGAAATGGCCTCGATGATGCGGAGATTGGCCTGGTGGGGGATCACGAGCGCGATCTGATCAGCACGCAGTTGCTGTTGTTCCAAAATATCCCGGCAGGCGTCCTCCATTCCCCGCACGGCGAGTTTGAAGACCTCCTTGCCCTTCATCTT
>JAHFTI010000286.1:0-2158 GCA_023265535.1 Opitutaceae bacterium | reverse complement strand
CTTGATGGTGTTCTCGCGGCCGGCGATCAGCTCGGCGGTGAGGGGGAGGCGGCTGCCGCCCGCGGGCACGCAGAGCAGGTCCGCGCCCTCGCCGAAGGCTCCGAGCTTGGTGGCCAGCAGGCCGATGTTGCGCTCCTCGGAAAGGCCCATGACCACGGCGCCTGCACCGTCGCCGAAGAGCACGCAGGTGTTGCGGTCGGTCCAATCCACGAGGGAGGACATCTTCTCGACGCCGATCACAAGGGCATGCTTGTAGCGGCCCGAGGAGAGCATGGCCGAGGCGGTGTCGAGGGAATAGACGAAACCGGAGCAGGCCGCGTTCAGGTCGAAACAGGCGGTGTTGGAACGCAGGCCCAGCTTGTTCTGGATGATGCAGGCAACCGCGGGGACGTTCGTGTCGGGCGTGATCGTGGCGACGATCAGCAGGTCGATGTCCGAGGCCTCCACGCCGGCGTCTGCCATGGCGGCGCGGGCGGCGTTGACCGCGAGGTCGGAGGTGTTCTCGCCGGGAGCGGCGATACGACGCTCACGGATGCCCGTGCGGGTGCGGATCCACTCGTCGGTCGTGTCGACCGTTGCGGAAAGTTCCTGGTTGGTGAGCACCCGTTGCGGCGCGTAGGAGCCGGTGCCTAAAATCACCGTCGAATGGGAGACCATGGTTCAGGCGGGGAATAGGAGGAGGGGCCGGGAGTGGCAGCCGTGGTCAGGAGACCGCGGCGGGGCGTAGCAACTCGTTGGCCTTGGCCACGTCGACCTCGATGCGGTGATTGAAGTCGACACGGATGAATTCGCTGGCGTCGCGGATGGCGTTCTTGATGGCCTGGCGGTTTGCCGAGCCATGGGCCTTCAGGATGTTGCCGCGCAAGCCGAGCAGGGGGGCACCGCCGTAGCGTTCTGGCTGGATGCGGTGCTTCAGGGCGTTGAAGGCGCCCTTGGCGAGCAATGCGCCGGTCGCGCGGACCGGATTCGCCTTGAGCTCGCTCTTGAGGGTGGTGGAGAAAAACTTGACCAGCGACTCCCAGCTCTTGAGGCAGATGTTGCCCACGAAACCGTCGCAGACGACAACGTCGACATTGTCGAAGAACAACTGGAAGCCCTCGACGGGGCCCGCGTAGTTGATGAGGTCGCCGGCGCGCTTGAGGGCGTCGTGCGTCTCGGCAATGAGCGCGTTGCCCTTGCCCTCCTCGGTGCCGATGGTGAGCAGGCCGACACGCGGCTTGTCCACGCCAAGGACCATGCGGCAGTAGTGGCTGCCCAGGATCGCGTTGTGGACCAGGTGCTGGGCCTTGGCTTCCGGGTTGGCGCCGCCGTCGATCAGGATGAAGTGCCCCTTGTCGCGCGGGATGACCGGTGCGAGGGCGGGACGTTCGACACCGTCGAGCGTGCGGAGCTTGAGCGTGCCAGAGGCGACGAGGATCTTGGTGTTGCCGGTGCTGACGACAGCCCCGGCCTCGCCACTCTTGACCAGTTCGATCGCACGGAACATGGAGGCATCGCGCTTGCGCTTGATGGTCTGCATGACCTCGTCCTCCATCAGAATCGTCTCAGAGGCATGCAGGATGCTCAGCTTGGGATGATTCGTGAGACCCGCCTGCTGGAGGAGGGGCTCGAGCACAGCCTGATCACCCACGAGGGTGACAGGGCTGAGGGAGGGGAATTCCGCGAAGGCGAGCTTCAGGGCTTCGACGACCTCGGAAGGACCGAGATCTCCGCCCATGGCGTCGACTGCGATGCGACCGGACTTGCCGGCGTTGGGACCCATTGCTGGGGAAGGGTGTGCTGGGAGCTAAAACGACGGGGCTTTATGCCTCGACGTCGAGCACCTGGCGGCCGCGGTAGATGCCGGTCTTCGGATTGACGCGGTGGGGGCGCACGAGGGAGCCACTCGAATCCTTGGCGAACTCAGGAGCGAGGAAGGCGTTGGCAGCGCGGCGGTTAGCAGAGCGGCGCTTGGACTGTTTGCGTTTCGGATTTGCCATGATGGAAGATGGTTTGGTGTTAGGGGACGGACGATGAGCGCCCGTCGCAAAGGGATGAAAGGTGACGTTGGTATGGAGGGGCGGAGGCTCCGTCAAGCGAGGAAACAAAAAATCCCCATCCCCCTCTGCACCCCTTGCAGGGTTTGCGTCCCCCCAGCGTCGTGGCGACCCTGCCCAAG
>JAHFTI010000285.1 GCA_023265535.1 Opitutaceae bacterium | reverse complement strand
ATCGCAAAAATGAAGCGTGGGACAGACATGCCAAGCCGTTCACGACGGTGTGGGAGGTCTGCTCTTACCTTTCCGTAAAGACAGACACACACCAATGATCCGTAGCACCGTGTCCCCCGCCAGGGGACTCCTTAACGCTGCCTGCGTCCTCGCGGCACTCGCAGCGCCCGCCCAGCTTTGCGCCCAGTCGGAACACCCGACGCGCATCGAAACCGTCATCGTCTCCGCCGCCCGCACGCCGCAGGATCCCAGCGTGATCCCCAGCAGCGTCAGCCTGCTCCCGCTCGCGGAGCTCGAGGCAGCGCAGATCCCGAATCTCAGCGTCGCGCTGAACCTCACGCCCGGCGTGAACGTGGGCACCTATGGCGCCATCGGCGGCCAGAGCACCCTCTCGCTGCGCGGCGCCAGCTCGGCCCAGTCGCTCATCGTCGTCGACGGCGTGCGCATGAACTCGCGCCAGAGCGACGGCTACATGCGCAGCATCCTCGGCAACCAGGGCCTCGCCGGCTTCGACCGCATCGAGGTCCTGCGCGGCCCCCAGGGCACGCTCTACGGCAGCTCCGCCATGGGCGGCGTGCTCCTGATGGAGACCACGCACGGCTGCGGCCCCCTCTCGGGCAGGGTCGGTGCGGAGGTCGGCGCCCTCTCGACCTGGAACCTCGCCAGCTCCCTGCAGGGCGGCACGCAGAACCTCGGCTACAGCGCCTCGCTCGGCTGGGATCGCACGGCCAACGCCACCCCGCACAATGAGAACCGCAGCCTGAATTTCTCGACGCGCCTCGAGCGCACCTTCGGCGAGGGGCTGCTGCTGGGAACCACCTTCCGCGGGCAGGAAAACCGCTTCAACTCCCCGGGCTCGCGGCTCTCCCCCGACCTGGGCAACGTCGACAGCTCCAACTTCCTCGGCACGGTCTATGCCGGCTACACCGCGGACGCGTTCCGCTCCCGCCTCACCCTCGGCTGGCACCAGGTCTCCTATGACTATGGTGCCAACGACTGGTTCAGCGGCCTCTACACCGTGTACCGCTACCTCAACACGCGCAATGTGCTCGACTGGCAGAATGCCTGGACGCCCGTGAAGAGCCTGGTGCTGGTGGGCGGCGCCAACGCCGAATGGGCGCACTTCAACAACTCCAGCCTCAACGGCGCCCTCAGCTCGGATTCCGAGGGTGTGTATCTGAATGCCAACTACACGCCGACGCGTGACCTGGCCCTCCAGGCGGGCGGCCGCTACGACCACTTCCAGTCCATCGGCGAGAAGACCACGGGCCGCGCCGGCGCCTCGTACATGATCCGCGCCACGGGCACCAAGCTGCGCGCCACCCTGGGCACCGCCTTCTCCGTGCCCGGCATGACCGAGCGCTTTGGCGACAAGACCTGGTACGTCGAGAACGCCTCGCTCAGGCCCGAGAGCAGCACCGGCTGGGATCTCGGCCTCGACCAGCAGCTGTTCGGCGGCCGTCTTGTCCTCGAGACCGGCTTCTTCCGCAACGACTTCAGGGACATGATCGTGGCCAACGCCGTGGCGGGCTACAAGTACCAGTACCAGAATGTGGCCCGCGCCCACACCCAGGGTGTCGAGAGCGCCCTCCTGGCACGCCTCAGCGACAGCCTCCGCCTGCGCACCAGCTACACCTACACCGACGTCGTCGACGAGACCGCCCGCACCCGCGTCGTGTACAAGCCCCGCCACACCGCGAGCGCCGACCTGCAGTGGCAGGCCACGCGCGAACTGGTGCTCGGCAGCGGACTGCATCTGGTCTCGGACCGCCTTGCCAAGAAGGACTGGGTCCACCTCACGCACCTGGAGGATTTCACCACCGTGCGCCTCTATGCGAGCTACCAGGCCCACAGGAACCTGCTCCTGAAGGCCCGCGTCGAGAATGCCCTCAACGAGAGGTACGACGACACCTACGGCTATGCCGGCCTGCCCGTGGCCGTGTATGGCGGTGTTGAGTACCGCTTCTGACAACCTTAGCGTTATCGCCATGACGCATCTGCGCCAGCTCTGTTGTTTTATACTGCTGCTCTTGGGAGCAGTGGCCTCGGGGCTGCGCGCAGACTCGGTTGCCCGCGTCGATCCCGCCTCCGTCCGCGTGGTCTCGCAGACCGTCGGCACTGACGAGCTCCTGCTCGCGCTGGCCGAACCGTCGCAGGTCGCCGCCCTGAGCCACCTGTCCCGCGACGCCCGTTTTTCGGCGGTTTCCGCGGAGGCAGCCCGCTACACCCAGCTCCCAGGCACCGGCGATGCCGAGTCCGTGCTGGCTCTGAAGCCCACCCTCGTGCTGTGTGCCGACTACAGCCGCGCAGAGTTGGTCTCGCAGCTCCGCAAGGCGGGCCTGCATGTCATCGTTTTCACCCGTTACAACAGCCTGGAGGACGCCTATGCCAACCTCCGCCTGCTCGCCGTCGAGCTAGGGCCGCGCGCCGTTGAGCGCTGCGAGGCTCTCATCGCCCGTTGCGAGGCGCGCGTGGCGGCCCTCTCAGCCAAACTCTCCAAACACCCCCGTGTCCGTGTGCTTGCCCCCTCGGTCTTTGGGCTCATTCCCGGCGAGGCAACCACCTTCCAGGACCTCTGTGACCACGCCGGCGCTGAGAACCTTGCCTCCACGCTCGGCAAGCTGCGCGGCCATCAGGCTCCGCCCTCCGAGCGCATGATCACCTGGCCGATCGACAAGCTGGTGGTTGCCGGTGAGGACTTGGACAAGGCCCTCGCCCCCTTCAGGTCCACGCCCCCCTATCATTTCATGCCAGCCGTGCGCGAGGGGAGGGCTGTGCTTGTTCCGAACTACATCCTCAGTTGCCTCAGCCACCATCGCGTGGAATGCTACGAGATCCTCGCACGCGCCCTTCACCCCGAACTGTTCGCCGCCGACCAGGCCCCCAACCCCAAGCCCTGATGCCCAGTGCGCGCCTACTCCGACTCGCCCTGCCGGCCTGCATCCTTGTGTTGCTGGTCCTGGTGACGGTGTCGCTGGCCGTGGGCGACATGCCGCTGAGCCTGAAGCAGGTCTGGCAGGGGCTGCTGCGGCAGGATGAGCTCGCCGCGACGGTGGTCTGGCAGATGCGCATGCCACGTCTCCTCAGCGCGCTCCTGGTGGGTGCCGCGTTATCCGCGGGCGGCCTCGTGATGCAGGCCTATTTCCGCAACAGCCTCGCCAGCCCCGGTCTGCTCGGTGTGAGCAGCGGCGGCGCCGCCGGCGCGGTCATCGCCATCGCCCTGGGCTGGGCGAGCCTTTCCATCTGGACCCTCCCCCTGGCCGCCATCGTGGGCAGCGCCGCCGCCCTCTTCGCCGTGATCGGCCTGGCGCGCAGTGGCGCCAGCACGGAGCGGCTGCTCCTGGCGGGCGTGGCGCTCAACGCCCTGCTGGGCGCGGTGACGAGCTATGTGCTCTCGATGCATACCAGCCTCTATGAGCGCAACTCGCAGATCCTCTTCTGGCTGCTGGGTGGGCTCGAGGATCGCGGCTGGGAGCACGTGCTGATGGCTTCGCCCATCCTGCTGGCGGCGGCCCTGCTCTGGCCGCTCGGCCGGCAGATGGATCTGCTCAGCCTGGGGGCGCGCGAGGCGCAGAGCCTGGGCGTGGATGTGCGCCGCCTGCGCCACAGCCTGCTGGCGCTGGCCGCCGTGCTCACCGCCATCGCCACAGCCGTGGCCGGCACGGTCGGCTTCGTCGGCCTTGTGGTGCCGCATGCACTGCGCCTCATCCTCGGCCCCGAGCACCGCCGCCTCGTGCCTGTCAGCCTCGTGGGCGGCGCGGCCTTCGTGCTCGCCTGCGACCTGGTCTGCCGCTCCGCCGGCGGCGTCAAGCTCGGCATCATGACCTCCATCGTCGGTGCACCCTTTTTCCTATGGCTATTGAGACGCCAGGCATGAACGCGTTGGAGGTTCGCCACGCGGGCGTCCCGGGGAGACTCGAGGCGGTTGACCTCTGTCTGCCCAGGGGCTGCCTTGCCGGCCTCATCGGTCCCAATGGCGCGGGCAAGTCCACGTTGCTGCAGATCTGCGCCGGCCTCCTGCCCTCTGACGCGCAGGTGTCCTGGTCGGGTCGCCCGCTCCAGGAGCTTTCCGTGCTCGAGCGCGGCCGCCTGGCCTCATGGGTGCCGCAGGAGGCACGCTTCGAGTTCGGCTTCAGCGTGCGCTCGGTGGTGGCCCAGGGCCGCTTTGCACACGGGGACGACGAACTCGGGGTGGACGACGCCATCGCGCAGTTTGAGCTCGGGGACCTGCGCAACCGTCCCGTCAACCAACTCTCCGGCGGTGAACGCCAGCGTGTGCTGCTGGCGCGTGCCGTGGCGACGGGGGCCCCCCTGCATTTCTGGGACGAACCCCTCGCCCCCCTCGATCCGCGCCATGCGCTCGACCTGCTGCACCTGGGCACCCGCCTGACGCGCGCGGGCTCCACGATCCTTTTCAGCCTGCACGACCTGCGCCTGGCCCATTGCCTCGACTACGTTGCAGTGCTCCACCAGGGACGTCTGCGCGCCGCCGGGAGTCCCGGCGAGGTGCTCACTCCCGAGCTGCTGCTCGAGGTCTTCGGCGTGCGCGCCCGCACCGCCCCCGGACTTGTATTGGAACTTCCATGACACCTTCCGACACCTCCGAACAGCATGCACAGCGCATGGCCGAGATGCAGGAGGAGATGCGCAGGCGCACCGCCGCGGCGCGCGAGAAACGCGGCCTGCTCATGGTTCACACGGGCAATGGCAAGGGCAAGTCCACCGCCGCCCTGGGCATGCTGCTGCGTTCCCTCTCTCACGGGAAGCGCTGCGGCGTCATGCAGTTCATCAAGAGCGCCCCGGATCGCGCCGAGCGCGTGCTGCGCTCGCCCCTGCTGGACTGGCAGGCCGTCGGGGACGGCTTCACCTGGAACACCCAGGACCGCGAGGCCGACATTGCTTCCTGCCGGCGCGGCTGGCAGGTCGTCCAGGGCTGGCTCGCCGACCCCGAGGTGAAGTTCATCCTGCTCGACGAGCTCAATGTTGTCCTGGCCTATGATTACCTGCCCCTGCAGGAGGTGCTCGACGCGCTGCAATCCCGCGTCGAGGGACAGCATGTGGTGGTGACCGGCCGGGGGGCGCCCGCCGCCCTCATCGCGGCGGCGGAACTGGTCACGGAGATGACCGAGATCAAGCACCCGTTCAAGGCCGGCATCCAGGCCCAGGCTGGCATCGAGTTCTGAGTGTCGTCCGGTCCCCTAAGGGGCCTGCAGTTTCCCCAGCTGGCGTCCGAGGAGCTTCTTCGCGTAATAGGTGTTGCGCTCGCGGACGACGGGCTCAGGGATGCTTCGGTCCAGGCCCAGGGCGGGTGCGCTCGTGGGGACGCTGCCCTCGGACGGGCGCAGGATGATCCAGGCAAGGGCCCTGCGCAGTTCGGCGGGCGGGTGATCGCGTATCAGCTTGTTGAATACAAGGCGCGCCAGCTCCGCCTCCCTCGGGGCGCGGCTGACATCCGCCAGCGAGGCGGCTGAGAGCAGGTTCCTGATGCGCTGAACCGGGGGGCCTTCCCTGGCGGGGGCCCAGTCCTCCAGGCGGGCGGACAATGCCTCGAGTTCGGCGGGCAGCTTCCCCGCAGGGAAGGGTGGGGCGAGGCGGGTCACAAAGGAGCCGTCCTCCGGAAGGTCGTCGTAGCTGATGCGGGCCAGGATCTCGGGCGTGATCTCCTGAAGACCCTCGGTGATCAGGGCGTCCGCATCGAGTCGTCCGGTGTGGGAGGCAACGCCTCCGACACCCAGCCAGGCAACCAGGGCGAGCAGTGCCCCGAGCGTGGCACGCCGTGGCTGCCGTTCGGTGGGGGAGGCCTTGAAGAGGGCCAGGCCCACGGCACCGGCGCACACGCCGATGGCGGCAAGCGCCAGGCTGTTGAAGCCGACCGGAAGCATGCCCAGCCCGTCCGTGTAGCCTGCGTTCAGGAGGGCCACGGCATAGCGCCCGGGCATGAAGCCCGACACGACACCGGCCCAGTCCGGAAGGG
>JAHFTI010000010.1 GCA_023265535.1 Opitutaceae bacterium | reverse complement strand
GAAGCCGCTCTCGGTGAACGGCCGCGCCGTGGCCAAGATCTCGGACGCCCCGGGAAAGAGCATCTGCGACGACCAGGGATTCCTCACCTACCTTCGCTCGGTCTATGGAGTCGATGGCACCGCGGCCCAGGTGGACCTCAGCCCGGAGGTCGAACGCCTCCGCCAGCAGTTCCAGGCAGCCTGACCCTCCCCCCTCCATGAAACTCATCACACTGGCCGCCGCCGCCATCAACACGACGCCCAAGGACTGGCTCGGCAATTGCGAGAAGATCCTCGCAGTGATCCAGGAGGCGCGCACACAGGGTGTCAACCTGCTCTGCCTTCCCGAACTGTGCATCACGGGTTACGGCTGCGAGGACGAGTTTCACGCCCCCTACGTCACCGAACTCGCCCTGCGTCTCCTGGAAACCCGGATCGTTCCGGCGACCCAGGGACTGGGCGTGGCCGTGGGGCTTCCGCTGAGCCATGCCGGTAGCACCTACAACGTGATCGCCGTCATTCTGGACGGCGTGCTGCTCGGCTTCACGGCAAAGCAGAACCTCGCTGGCGACGGAATCCATTACGAACCCCGCTTCTTCAAGAGCTGGCCCGCCGGTGTCATCGTGCAGACCACGCTGGGCGACGGAAAATCGGTCCCTCTGGGTGACCTCCTGTACGACCTGGGCGGCGTCAGGGTGGCCCTGGAGATTTGCGAGGATGCCTGGGTCGCCGGGCGGCCGGGCATCAGCCATTCGCGGCATGGGGTGGATGTCATCCTCAACCCGTCGGCCAGCCATTTCGCCTTCGGAAAGGCCACCGTGCGCGAACGTTTTGTCTGCGAGGGCTCGCGCGCCTTCAACTGCGCCTACGTCTATGCCAACCTGCTGGGCAACGAGGCGGGGCGGGCCATCTACGACGGTGACTGCCTGATCGCCAGCGGGGGACAGGTGCGCGCCACCTCGGAGCGTTTCCTCACGCGCGGCTGGACACTCATCTCGGCCATCATCGATCTCGAGACCAACCGCGTCAGCCGCTCCCGCCTGGCGAGCTATGTGCCAGCCCTCTCCGAACAGGGGACCATCAGGGCGGACTGGCGCTGGCCCCAGCCCGGCGGCCCCTCCGAGCCCACGCCCGTCGTGGCACGCCCCACCCCGTCGCGCGAGACCGAGTTCACCCGGGCCGAGGCACTCGGCCTCTTCGATTACCTCAGGAAGACACGGTGTCGCGGCTTCGCACTCTCCCTCTCGGGAGGCGCCGACTCGGCGGTGTGCGCCGTGCTCATCGCCCTGATGGTCAGGCACGCGGACACGGAGGGCCGGGCCTGGCTGGAGCAGCTCGTCGGCCTGCCGGCGGGCGCCGAGGAGAGGGCGATCGTGGGGCGGCTGCTCACCTGCGCCTACCAGGCCTCCGGCAATAGCGGACAGGTCACCCTGGAGGCCGCCAAGGCCGTGGCGGCCGATGTCGGCGCCCGTTTTGCCTGCTTCAACATCGCCCCCCTGGTGGAGGCGACCGAGCAGCTCCTCTCTGGCTACCTCGGCCGCGAACTCGACTGGCAGCGCGACGATGTCACACGCCAGAACATCCAGGCCCGCGTGCGCAACCCGCCGATCTGGGCGGTCGCGAACGCGGAGAACTTCCTCCTGATCACCACCAGCAATCGCAGCGAGGCCATGGTGGGCTATTGCACCATGGACGGGGACACCGCCGGCAGCCTCGCTCCGGTGGCGGGCATCGACAAGGTGTTCCTGAGGGAATGGCTCGTCTGGGCGCGCAGGGAATACGGCTTTGCCTCGCTCGACCTGATCATCCGGCAGGCACCCACCGCGGAGCTGCGTCCCGCCACTTCCGCCCAGACCGACGAGGCCGATCTCGGAGGCTCCTACCGCCTGATCAACCGGATCCAGAAGCTGCTCGTCGTTGAGAAAAAGGGGCCCCGGGACATCTATCTCTCACTCAGGAATTCCGCCGAATTCGGTGCGAACAGCACACAGGCGCAACTCCTGACAGCCATCTCACGTGTGCTGACCCTCTGGAGTCGCAATCAGTGGAAGCGTGAACGCTACGCCCCGAGCTTCCATCTCGACGACGAGAACCTCGACCCGCGGTCGTGGTGCCGCTATCCGATCCTGTCCGGAAACTACGAATACGAGTTGGCCGAACTGCGCCGCGAACTTCTCCAAGCCTGATTCCCTGCCATGTACAGCTACACCCATTCCAGGCCGGCAGTCGCCGTGGACCTCGTCCTTTTTGCCATCGAGTCGGAACGGCTCGTGGTGCTGGCCGGACAGCGCACAGCCGCCCCGCACAAGGGGCGAATCTGCCTCCCCGGAACCTACGTGCACGAGGACGAGAGCGCCGCGGACGCCTGCACACGCAAGATCACAAGCATTGGACTTGAACACACCTACCTCGAGCAACTCTGCACCTTCACGGAACCCAGGCGCGATCCGCGTGAACGGGTCGTCAGCATTGCCCATTACGGACTAATCCCTATGCCGAGGGAGCTCCCGCCCGGCGACGACAAGATCGGGAGGATGGCCTGGATGGAGCCCTCCTCCGCACTGGGCAAGAACTGGGCCTTTGATCACCAGGAAATCCTGGAGATGGCCGTGCAACGCCTCCGTGCCAAGATCCAGTACGCCCCCGTGTCGCCGCATTTCCTGGGCGACGCCTTCACCCTTTCCGAACTCGCCTCCGTGTATGGAGCGATCCTCGGTCGCAAGCTCGACCTTTCCAACTTCCGCCGCGACCTGCTCAAGCAGAACCTGGTCACCGCTGTCGGCACGAGAAAGGTGCGCGGACCCGTCGCCACCACCTACCGATGGAACTGGGAGAATCGCAGCCCCTTCTTCCTTTCGCTCGGCTGAGCCACCCCCCTTTCCGTATTCGCTTGCCTTCGCCCCCTTGGTATAGTCATATTGACCTAACCTAACCAAAATCATGACCAGCACCACCCAGAAAGCCGGACGCGCCCTCCTTGTGGTCGACGTCCAGAACGACTTCATGGAGGGGGGCACCCTCGCCATCGCCAATGCCTCGGCAATCCTGCCCTTTGTGAATGGGCGCATCGTGTCGGGGGACTACGCCGTCGTCATCGCCACGCAGGACCTGCACCCGGAAAACCATGTCAGCTTCGGCAACTGGCCTGCGCACTGCGTGCAGTTCACGCGCGGAGCCGAGCTTCATCCCGGCCTTGCGCGCGACAGCGTGGACCTCATCTGGCGCAAGGGACTGGACGCGAAGGTCGACTCGTATGGAGCGTTTGAGGACAATCAGGGCCGCAGCTCGCACCTCGCCGACCTCCTTCAGGCGAGGGGCATTGTCACGGTGGACATTGTGGGACTCGCAACCGACTACTGCGTTGGCACCACCGCCCTGCAGTCGGCTGAGCGCTTCCACACGCGTGTGCTGCTTCCCGGCTGCAGGGGAGTCGGCATGAATCGCCAGGACATTCCTGACATGCTTGCCAAGATGAGGCTGGCCGGAGTCGAGCTTGTCGAAGGCTGACCCCGCCGGAGCAGGCCGCCCGCCACCACCCCTTTTCCAGAACCTCCCACCCTCCATGAAACGCGGACTGGTCATCGGCAAGTTCTGCCCTCTGCACAAGGGGCACCAGATGCTGATCGAGACGGCCCTCTCCGAAGTGGAGGAGCTGCATATCTGGAGCTGGAGCGAGCCCGAGTTCCCCGAGTATCCGGCGCAACTCAGGGCCCATTGGCTGCGCACCCTCTATCCACAGGCACGGGTGGAGGTGTTTTCCGCCGGGTCGCTGCCGACCCGCTTTCCCGGGCTGGAATTGCCGGCGAACTCCGCCCCGGATATCGAGCATCAGGTGTTTGTTGCTCAGCTGTGGAGCCGCCTCATCGGCCAGCCTCTCGCTGCAGTGTACACCAGCGAGTCGTACGGAGAGCCCCTTGTCGCCGTGCTCAACGAGCGCCTGTCCCAGCCCCGCCCGGTTGCCCACAGGCTGGTGGACCCCGACCGCTGCCGCCTTCCCATCTCGGGCACGCGGCTGAGGGCCGCCTGGCAGCACGAATGGCTCGATCCGGTCGTCCAGAGGAGCACGCAGCGCAGCGTGGTTTTCCTCGGGGCTGAGTCCACGGGGAAAAGCACCCTTTCCGCTTGGGCCTCCCGGGCCCTGGGTGGTGTGCAGGTCCCCGAATACGGCCGAACCCTTTGGGAGCAGAAACAGGGACGCCTTGTGTTTGGCGATATGCTGCACATCGCAGAAACACAGGTCGCGCTTGAGGAGAGGGCGCTCCACCCCTGGCGCTTTTGCGACAGCTCGCCGCTCACGACGCTGTTTTACAGCCAGACCCTTTTTGGCAAGGCCGAGCGCGCCCTGGAACTGCTGAGCCAACGGCCATACGACCTGACTTTCCTCTGCCTGGCCGACTTCCCGCTGGTCCAGGATGGCACCCGTCAGGATGAGGCTTTCCGGCGGACGCAAGAGTGCTGGTACCTCGCCGAACTGCAGCGCCGCGGCATCCCCTTCACCCCGCTGGCGGGAGACCTGGCCAGCCGACAAGAAACCATACGAAAGACTTTCCATGAGATATTTGACGCTTCCCCTCCTCCTGCTGCCCCTCTCGCTGGTCCAGGCACAGGACCGGGTTGAACTTCCTCGCTATGATGTGTTCGGACAGCCCCTGGGCATTTTGCCCGCTGAAGGGACTGATGCGCATGTCTTCGGCGCAGGACTGGGGCTGGATGACACCCCGCGTGCGGCCACCTTCATCTCCGGGCAGCTCCTGGCCGACGGAGGAATCCGGACCTTTGACAGGCTGCTGACCCTGGCGCCGAACGTGCAGATGCCCTCCAGCTTTGGGCATGCCGCCACGCCCAACATCCGCGGCGACCTCACGGAAATCTTCACGAACGACCAGCGCCGCACCGCGAACGCGTTTGGCTTCAAGCCCTCCTTCAACGCACTCGAGGATCTCGTGGTTGTTCGCGGACCTGCACCCGTGGTCGCAGGCCCCGGTTTCTACAGCGGTGGTTACCTCAACTTTCTCACCAAGATGCCCTCCTTTTCGGGGCACTTTGAGCGCCTCACCCTGGAACTGGGCACCTGGGCACCGACGACACAGTCCTGGATGAGCGGTCGGGTCCAGCTGGATTCCAATCATGTGTTTTCGCGAACGACGGCGCTGCGAGTCTCCGTCGAGGTGCAGGACGATGACACCTGGTACCGGCGCAGCGGAGGGCGCGATGATGCGACGGACTTCTACGCAGCGTTGACCCAGTTGCTGCCGGAGGGCAGGTGGACACTCATCCTGCAGCATCAGTGGCAGGCGGCCCCGCAGACAGTGGGTGTCAACCGCGTCACCCAGAATCTCATTAGCCATCACCTGTACCTGCGTGGCGGCGTTTCGGACCCCCGGGATTTCACCGAGCGACCCTCGGGGCCGGAGCTGCCGTGGCAGAGGGGAAATGTGATCATGTCGACCGGGGATCTCAGCAATGCGAACATCCTCTTTGCGCAGAGCCTGCTCTCCCTTCGTGCCGGCGATGGCGAGCTGAAGAACAGCACCTTTGCCGAGGTGGTGAATCGCAAGCGCCACAATCAGTGGGAGTACTCGGAATACGCGAAACAGGTGACGGTGGAAAACCGCACCGAGTGGAGCAGGGAGGCGGACGGCATCACCAGCCTCCTCGGCGCAACAGGGCGCTATGAATGGCGCAGGGCCTACACCAACTACTCCAACATCCTCTTCAACGCGTTCGACATCCTCGACGGCACCCACCACTACAGCGCGCCGAAGGCGTTTCCCGAACACATGGTGCAGGGTACTCCTGGGCCCGATGGCCGGCTCTTCTTCGGGCCCACGGACTGGGTTCCTGAGACAAGCGCCTCGACCCTCCTGAACGGGGCGCTGTTTGCGCAGCAGAAGTATCGCCGGGGCGCCGTGCAATGGCTCTATGGGGCGCGCGGGGACTACTATGCCGTCGAGGCACATGATCCCCTGCAGCATCTGGTCCGCGACCATGCGCAGTTCGGCTCCGCCAGTTACAATACCAGCCTTCTCTGGAAACCCGTTGGGCACTGGACAGGGTATGCCACCTACAACCGAACCTCGGCGGTGAATGCGAGCGTGAGCGGTGCGGCGATCACCCAGGATCCCTATGATGGCTTTCGCATCGCTGCGGCGAACTTCCATAGCCGTAGCGACCTCTGGGAGGCGGGGGTGCGCAGCACCGCGAAGGAAACCCAGTTCTCCCTCGCCGCGTTCTGGCAGGACCGCCAGCAGAACAATTTTTACACCAACGCCCCCAGCGACATCTCCGTCCGTGGCGTCGAGGCCGAATGCGTGCGCGCCTGGGGAAACTGGTACGGCTCCGCCAATCTCGTGTATTTGGAGGGCAACTACAGGAATTCCTGGCCCTTTGAGTACGCGGGCATTGGAAGTCCCACGGTTGACGGGCCGGGCGACTATCGCATGCCCGGCCTGTCCCGGTGGTATGCGAACGCCACCGTGGGCTGCACCCTGAGCCCTGCGTGGAAAGCCCAGATCCAGGTGCGCTGGCAGGATGACCAGGCAGGGGACCTTTCCGGGGCGCTTCGGATTCCCGCCCAATATTCGGGTGATGCCACGATCACCTACACTCATCGCAGGCTGACCGCGCAACTGGGCGTGATGAACCTCACCGACCGGAGGAACTGGGTGCACAATGGTGATCCCTATGCGGACAATCTGTTCATTGGGGAGGAACTCCCGCTCCGTTTTGTGCTACGCCTTACGCTGGCCTTCAAATGAGCTTCACCGATCCCGTCCCATGGAGCGCCCTGCCTGGCTGGCTGCAGGTTTCCCCCTGTGAGATTGTCGCCTCACTGTCCGGTTTCGCCAGTGTCTATCTCACCGTGCGCAACAAGGTCGGGCTGTGGCCGGCCGGCATAGTCAGTGTCCTCTGCTATGCCTGGCTGTTCTACTCCGTGAAGCTCTACCCCGACATGGTGCTCCAGGTGCTTTTCCTTGGGCTCTCCGTGCAAGGCTGGCTTCGCTGGGGCAGGGAGACGAATCACGACTCATCGATCAAAATCCTGCGCTGGGGACAGGCGCTCATCCTCCTTGTCGCGCTGGGCGCGGTGTACCTTGCGACCGGGACCTTCTTCGCGCGAATAACGCAGTCAGCGCTGCCGTGGTGGGACAGCGCCATCCTTGTCCTCAGCCTATTTGCGCAGGGGCTGCTCACCTACCACTATCGCGAGAACTGGTACCTCTGGATCGCGGTCGATCTATTGGCCCTGTACGTTTACTCCGCAAAGGAGCTCTATCTGACGCTCATCCTCTATGCCCTCTTTCTGGTGATGGCTGTGATCGGCTGCGTGGAATGGCACCGCAGGACGGCGAAGTACCCCACCCCGACCCGCAGCTGAAAGCCCCGGAGTTGCACAGGGCCTTCGGCTGCCAGGTGACCAGGCGCACCTCAGCGTCCGAAGGTGTTCTGCCGGATGCGCACGTCGAGCTCGCGCGAGTAGATCTGGGCGCGCGCCGAGTCGCTGATCCGCCACGCCTGCGAGGAGCCCGAGGAGGAGCTGCCGCTGCCTCCGCTGCCGTAGCTGGTGACGTAGGACCTAGCACCCTGGGAATACGGGGTGAACATGGGCTTCTGCTGCTGGGCGACTGCCGCCGCGCGCCGCGCCTGCTCGGCGGCCTTTTCGGCCAGGCGCTGACGCTCCCTGGCGGCAGCCTGCTCCGCCGCCTCCCGGGCCGCACGCTCACGGAGTTCCTCCTGCAGCCTGGCCGGCGTCAGGCCACGCCGAAACGCCGACTCGACAACCGCATATTCGACACTGCCCGGCGGATAGGCGCGGGTCAGCGCCATTGCCCGGTCAAACTCCGGGCTGTTCTCCGCACCCTTCGTCAGCTTGAGGGCCCCGCGATAGGCCTCGCGGGCCGCCTCTACCGCCGGGCCCACGTCGGCCGCAGGCCGCACACGCGGTCCAAAGATGGGATAGGTGTACAGGTCGAGGAACGGGGCCTCGTCAGGGCGCCCCTGGAAGATCGGCTTCAGCACGGACCAGGCATACTCGCCCGCCTCCTCATCCTTGAAGCGCGCCTCCGAGTTGGCCGCACTGAGGGTCCTCGTGAAGACATGGGCGGCCCAGACGCGCTCATCGCGGTTCTTCGCCGCGGCATAGGCCTGCCGGAAATTCTGCGTCGCCCGCTGCCAGGACGTGTCGCGCGCCACGCGCAGCAGGCGCTGCCGCGCCAGGTCGCGCTCATTGCCCGCCCCCTGTGAGAGCGTGGCCTGGCCCACCGAGCCATCGATGCGCACGCCCTCGCCACTGGCCTTCACGCCGTAACCCTCATGGGGAAGCCCCGCCAGGAGAAGGCGCCCTGTGCCAAACACATTGAAGTCCTCGGGGCTGGCCCCCAGCAGCTTCAGCTCCGCGCCGCCCGACAGGCGGGCCGAGCCTCGCAGGTAAGTATAGGAGCCCGCGAAGATTCGCGCCCCCGTCTTCAGCTCAAAACTCGCCACCTTCTCAGTGAAGGTGCTCCAGTCCCAGCTTCCGCCGTCCAATTCCACGATGGCCCCCTCGGCAAGCTCCAGGAGAGGACGCTTCGTCCAGTCGGCGGGATGGACTCCCGGATCGTCCCGCGTGACCCGGAAATTCTTCAGGCGGACAAAGCCCCGACCGCTGACACGCAGGACCGGGTTGGAGCCAAAGGAACTCAGCTCAAAAACAGCCCCGTTGCCGTCCAAGGTCACACCGAGCGGCAGCGTCAGGACACCGTAGGACGTGTATTTCCCGGGGGCGAGTCGGATGACGTCGCCGGGCTTGGCCGTCTTCAGGGCGGCCTCAAGTTCGGCGACGGTGGCGGCCTTGAGGGGGGCGCTGCCCGCCTTGAAGGGCATATTGTACACCGTCAGCCCCGCCGGGGGCTGCTGCTCCTCGGGCCACTGTCCCGCCAAGATACTGGCCGTCGCCGTCCAACCGGCAAGTGAGCCTGCCTTCTGCACATTGCCCAACCCCACCACGCCCTTCCATACCAGGGAGGCCCCCGGCTGCAACGTCGGGAAAGCCCACCACCGGACACTCATGTCCGAAAACGACAGGCTGCCACCCGCCTGCACCACCAGAGTCGTGGAATAATTGTCAAAGTGTCCGCGCTTGCAATCGACGCGGCCCGCGATCGACCCGTCGCCCAGGAACCAGGCCGCATCGCGCAGCAGCCATTGTCCACCCGCTGCGACATTGACCGTGCGTGTCGAGCCCGTGCCCTCCTGGACGTCCAGCACGCCGGCCACGTCCCAATTCACCCCGGTGCCCGTCTCCACGCGCTGCAGGGAAAGTTGCGCCTGGGGGGCGATCTTCACGAGAGGGCTTCCCTTGGCGTTCTTGAGCTTGGCGATGGACAGCTCCTCCCATTCCCACACGCGGGGACCACCCTGCGCCAGCTCCTGGGCCTGCCCCAGTGCCTGCTGCTGCCCCTGGGCCTGTCCACCGGACTGCCCGGCAGACTGCCCGACGGCCTGCCCGGCGACCTGCCCGACCGAGGGTGCCAGTGTCACTGTGCCCTCCACCTGAAGGACCGCCTCGCGACTGATGCCACGGATTCGCTGGCTGCGCACACCGCCAAAGCCCTTGGTGGGCAACGCGGCACTGAGGACCACCAATTGGCCGGGCGCGGCGTCGTTCGCGGAGACTCCCCCTGCAGCCATCCGGGCGGTCAGATGGAAGACATCCGTGGGGCGCCAGGGGCGCCAAAAGTCCGACTCCCGCGCAAAGCGTGCGGCCAGGGAGCGGAGCTCCGCCTGAAGGGTCGGGTCGGCGGCGGCGCGGGCAAAATGGGCCCGGGCGTCATCCCCCTTGCCTGCGCTCCAGGCGAGCGCGCCCTCGACCCAGGCCGCCACGGCTGGCGCGGCCTTGGCCGACTCGGAGGCGGCAAAGTTCGCCGCGTCGGTCTCGCCGAGCAGCCGGGCCACGGCGGCAGCCTCGTTGCCAGCCCCGTTCAGGAGACGGGCTCGCAGGGCGGGATCGCCCTTTCCGCGCGCGGAGCGAAGGCCCTCGCGCCAGGCCGCCCATAGGCGGAGGCCGCGCGGTTCATCGGACCTGCCGAGCAGCTTATTAAACTCATAATCGAGAAAATGGGACTCCGGAGGCTGGAGGTCCTGCTTCACCATGAGGTCGCCGAGCCTGTTCTGCTGGTGCCAGAACGAGGGCTTCAGGACCGTCGCCACTTCCGCGGCGACATGGTCGATCCCCAAGGCGCGCGCGGCGAGGCCCTGGAAGTACCAGGCATCCACGGAGGCCGTCGGGACCTTCGTGGCGGCCTCGGCGAGGGAAAACAGCAGCGACCAGTCGCCCGCCCTATAGGCGGTGTTGAGGGCGGCGGGCCAATCGATGCCCTCCTCGGCCCCCGCGCGCCAAAGCGTGCGCAGCGTGGACAGGGCCTCCTCCTCGTTGCCGATGCGAAGGTTCGCCGTGAAACGCACCTGCAAGGCCTCCACCTGCAAGGGGTCCGACTGGAGGGCGCGTTCCGCGGCACCCAGCGCAGCGACGAACTCCGTACGCGCCAGGGCCTGGACGGCTTCATTGGCGGCCTTGCGCGAGACCTCGGAGTTGGCACGGATCAAGGCAGTCGCATGCGCAAGCAGGGAGGCCTGTGCGGCCGCGTCGAGGGTCCGCCCCTCCTGCAGGGCGCGCGCCGCAGCCAGGCCCGCCTCGAGCGGCAAACCGAGGGCCTGGGCGGCCTTGGAACGGGCACTCCAGCCCTCCGGGGTCATGACACCCGCCGCAAGGGCGGTTTCCGTGAGCGCCAGGCACTGTTCAGGCTTGAGACCCGGCCCGGCCAGCGCCTCCCGCAAGGTGGCCTTGGCGTGGCGGGTGCGGAGTTCCTGCACCACCTGGAAGAGCCTGTGGCGATCATAGGCGGGGGGCACGACCCCTTCGGCGGCGTCCGCCCCCGGAGGCCGTTCAGACCACACCAGGTCGACACGTTCGGCGAGGGCGCCGGCAGCCGGCACCTCGATCGGCCCCAGCGCCTCCTGCAGGCGCAGGCCGCGACTGTACAGGCGCCCGCTCGCCACCTCCTCGAGGGCAAGCGCGCGTTCGGCGGCCACCAGGGATTCAAGCTGCTGCCGCCAACTGGCGGCGGAAGCCCTGCCTGCGCCGGGGTCAGCCAGGGCCTTCTCGGAGACGGCCATGCGGGAGACTGATTCCTGCTGGGCCTTGCGCCGCTTGGCCTCGGCGGCGCGGACCTCGCGCTCAAAGGCGAGTACGGCCTTGGAGAAAAAGGCGATGTTGCCCTCGGGAAGAGGCTCGGGCGCGGGCTCCTCGCGCCAGGGCCACTTCAGGAGGCTCATGGCGATGCGCAACTGCTCCGCATGGAAATAGTCCGCCCCCACCTTCTCTGCCTCGGCCAGGGTGGAACGCAGCAGGGCGAGGCGCTCGTCGGAGGCATACTCGTCGCCGGTGCCGCCCGTCGGGTCGATGGCCAGCAGGCGCAGCCATTCATCGAGCAGCGCGCGATCCTCCGGGAAACGCTCGCGCCCGCGCTGGGCCACTGCCAGGGCGCCGCCCAGGTCCCCGCCCGCCTGGGTGAGGGAGGCGAGCCGCAGCGTGGCCTCGGGGCCGCCCGTGACGGCCTCGCGTGTGAGACGGTCGAGCAAGCTATTCCAGGCGTGGCGTGAGAGCATTGCCTCGTAGGAATCCACCAGCAGCTGCTGCTCCTCGGGCGAGAGGCTCTCCAGGGAGGCGATGCTGGCCAGGCGCGAAACCCAGGCGGCGTCGTGCTCGCCCAGGCGCACGTACGCCACCGTGGCCATCTGCCTCAGGGCGCGGGCGGTCTCGGCGTCGGGTGCGAGGCGCAGGCCGGCTCGCACCTGCTCGACCACGGCCACGGGCGCGTCCACCTGGGCATAGGTCGTGGCCAGGGCCAGGCGGGCGCGCGGAAGCGTGGGTTAAGTCTCCACCCAGGCGCGGGCGGCGCGATGGGCCGTCAGGACATCCTTCGCCTCGAGCGCGGCCGTCACCTCCTGGGCGGAGGAGGCGCGCAGCTCGCCCGGCACGCCCATGCCAGCCAGAAAGACCACACCACAGCCCAGCACACGCACGAGTCTTGGTATCATGGACAAACACGAAAATGAGGTCTGCGTCTTTGCCAAGTCGCCCTGACAGAAACCCCGGCCAAGGGCGTACGTGTTTGGACGTACGGGACGGGAAGAACGGGCCTGCCCAAATCCGAAGAGGCACGCACCCCTCTCCTTCGCCCGCACCAGAGAGTAGGGGTACGGCGATTTGGCTGTGCGTCGTGACTTTGCCAGACCTGCCCGCCTGCCGGCCTCGTCCTCTCAGGGCAACACCGTGAAACGGGCCTTGCAGCGCAGGTCCACGCTGGAGGCGCCCAGGGAGACTTCGAACTCCCCCGGCTCCACACGACGTGTTCCATCCCGGCTGATGATTTCCAGGCTTTTCACGGGCAGGGTGAAGACCAGGCGCCGGCGTTCGCCCGCTTTCAGGAACACGCGCTTGAAGCCGCGCAGGTTCAGCTCATAGGTGGTCACGCTACCCAGCAACTGCTCCACGTAGAGCTGCACCACCTCGTCCCCAGCACGATCGCCGCTGTTTTCCAGGGTGAAGGAGACCAGCAGGCTGCCGTCGGCAGCCACGCGGTCCGTGTTGAGCGAGACATCGGAATAGGTGAACTGCGTGTAGCTCAATCCGTGCCCGAAGGAATACATGGCCCCCTCTGCCTGTGAGTTTCCGTAACCGTTCGGGCTGAACTCGCGACTTTGCCCAGCCTGGCTTCCTGGCTTGTAGGGAAAATTGAAGGGCACCTGCCCGACGCTGCGCGGAAAGGTGACCGGCAGGCGGCCTGCAGGATTGTAGTCCCCGAACAAGACCTCAGCCACCGCCTTGCCCGCCCATTCCCCTCCAAACCACACCTCCAGCACCGCCGCGGAATGGCGGTCGAGCCAGTTGGCTGTCACGGGACGACCGGTGGCCAGCACCGTCACCACAGGTTTGCCTGTCGCCACGAGCGCGCGCCCCAGGGCGTTCTGGTGTCCGGGAAGGTCCAGGCTGGTGCGACTCTTGGACTCGCCTATGGTGCGATTGGAGTCGCCCACGACCAGGATCACCACATCCGCAGAGGCGGCCAGCTGCACAGCCTCGTTGATGGCGGTGCGTTCGACGGCGTCGGGCTCCTCGGGATAAAGCTCAGACTCGGGCCAGCGGGCGTCGGTGGTCTCACAGCCCTTGGCATGGAGCACCTCGACCTGGTCGCCAGCCGCCGCGCGGATGCCCTCGAGGATGCTCACCACGGCGCCTTCGGTGGGTCCGTAGCGGTCGCGCGAGGTTTCCGTCATCTCGGCCGAGGGGCCGCAGACCAGGATGCGCGAGCGGGTGCGCCCCAGCGGCAACACCCTGCCCGTGTTCCTCAGGAGGACGATGCCCTCGCGCGCTGCACGAAGGGATGCCTCCAGGTGAGCCGGCGCGCGCACGATTCGATCCGCCGCCGCCTCATCCGCATAGGGCTTGTCAAAGAGGCCGACTAGGAACTTCACGCGCAGCACGTCACGGACGCGCTCGTCAACGACTTTTGTATCCAGCTTCCCACTACGCACGAGCCCGCGCACGGGCAGGATGAAATTCTCGGGCGGGTTGAACTCGGTGCGCACGTTGCCGCCCTCGCGCAGGAACATCGCCATCGCATCCTCATGCGTGGCCGCCACGCGGTGCTTCTGGTGCAGGTAGCGCACGGCGTTGCTGTCGGACACGACATAGCCACGAAAGCCCCATTGCCTGCGCAGCCGCCCGACCATGAGTTCGGCGGAGCCGGAGACCGGGACGCCGTCGTAGTCATTGTAGGAGCTCATGATGCCGAGGATGCCGGCCTCGCGCACCAGGCGCTCATAAGGCCAGAGGTGCAGCATCTCCATCTCGCGAGGGGCGATGTGCGGATCGGTCCGAGCCTCGCCGTCGCGCCCTCCCTTGGGCTCACTGTACACGGCGAAATGCTTGACCGTGCTCGCCACGCCATGCGCCTGGATTGCCTTCGCCAACTGCAATCCCATCTCGGTGACAAGGAAGGGGTCCTCGCCAAAGCACTCCACGACCCTGCCCCAGCGCGGATCGCGCGCGAGATCGATGATCGGGGCATAAATGTTGGTGTAACCAAGCGCGGCTCCCTCGGCACCCGTCACCTCGCCAAGCTCGCGTGCCAGTTCCAGGTTGAAGGAGGCGCCGATTGCGATGGGCGCAGGGAAATTGGTGGCCTTTCTGTGGCAGATTCCGCGCAGGCCCTCGTTGGTGAAGTCCACGGGAATGCCCAGGCGCGTCTCCTCCACGAACCAGCGCTGCACTGCGTTGCGCGCCCGCACATGGCTCGACGGAGGCCACACAAGCTCCACGGGCACGTGGCGGTTGCCTATGCTCAGGCCGTTCAGGTTCTCATCGATGTTCGCGATGCCGTCCTTCCAGACCTCATTCTTCCAAGCCGGCGTAGGCTGCGCATCCTTCAGCACCCGTGCAAAGCCATAGAGGGTCGCCAGCTGGCAGGTCTTCTCCTCGAGGGTCATCTGCGAGAGCAGGTCCTCGACACGGCGATCCACCGGCTGCGAGGCGTCCTCAAAGGGGTCGCGCTTCCCGTTCTTGTTGAAATCGGTCCACCCATCATGATAGATCCCGCCAGCTGCCAAGGCGTGAACTGCCAAAGAGATGCCGAGGGCGGCGAAACGGAGAAAGGTGCGTGTGGACATGGGAAGATGCATCAGGACAGGGGGCGCAGCATAGAGGGTTGGGGGCGGCAGGGCATCCCCATTTGGAGGGGGACATGGAATCTTGGAAATTCCGCGCACCCCCTCATGCTCCGTACTCGTGCCACCCCGAAGACCCCTTCTGCTGCTTGCCGTCCTGCTTGGCCTGCTGACCCTCTGCCCCGCCCAGACAGGGGAGCCGCTGCGCACCGCCAGGCAGGTCCTGCACTCCACGGAAGCCGACCACAAGGCACGTCCGCCTGTCGTGCTCAGGGGCGTTGTCACCTCCGCAGAACCAGACTGGGAGGGCCGCTTCTTCCTCCAGGACCACACGGGCGGTGTATTCGTGGAATACTTACAGACTCCCGGACCGCGCGTGGGTGACCTGCTTGAGGTCAGGGGCACCCTCTCGCGCGGCGCATTCACACCCATCGTGATCAAGGCGGGCATCCAGAGACTCGGGACTGCTCCCCTTCCCGAACCGTACAAGGTGGGCATCGAGGAGCTCACCTCGGGCAACCAGGATGCCCAGCGCGTCGAGATCGAGGGCTGGGTGCGTGCCTCGCGCCCGAAGGGCTCGCGCAGGCAGGTGGACCTGGTGGTCGCCGGTCGCCGCATCCACGTGCTTACACACCTGCCAGCCGACCTGCCGCCCGACTCGCTCGTCGCTGCCCGCGTCCGCGTGCGCGGGACCGTCGCGGCATCGTTCAACTCGCGCCTCAAGCACCTCACAGGCGTCAACATCTTCGTGCCTTCGCCAGCGGACTTCGTCATCGAGGAGGTCGAGCAATCCAATCCTTTCAACGAGCCGCCACTGCCCATCATGCAGGTGGCCCAATTCCATCCCGAAAACAAGCCTGGTCGGCGAATCCATGTGAGCGGCATCATCACAGGCGGCCGCCCGGGCCTCGACCTCTTCGTGCAGGATTCGAGCGGCGGCATCCAGGTACAGGGGACGCAGCTTCCCAGCCTGAAACCGGGCACCAGCGTGGACATCGCAGGCTTCCTCGAATACGAGAACAACCTCCCCGTGATCAAGGACGGCATCGCCCGCGTGTCACGCGAGGCCTTCCCTCCGGTCGTGCCGGTGGAGCCCGAGGCGGCCAGGATCCTGCAGGGCCTCCACCCCTTCCAGTCCATCACCCTTCGGGGACACGTCATCGATGTCGCCACCCGCAATGTGAACCGCGAGCTGCAGGGGTTCGTGGGCAAGCGCGTGACCTGGATGATCCAGGGCGATAGCCTGACCTTCCCCGTTGAGATCGAGCTGCCCCACGGCGTGCCCGTCCCGGAGGCCCCCGCAGGCAGCCTCGTGGCGGCCACGGGCGTGCTCCTTCCGGACAGTGATGGCGAGGGCCACGTGCGCGACATCATGCTCGTGCTCCCCGCGCTGGATAATCTGCGCCTGCTGGAAGCCCCCAGCTGGTTCACGCCGGCACGCCTCGCAATCGCCTTCGGCGTGGCCTGCCTGGTGCTCATCGGCGTGGCTGCATGGTCCGTCACCGTGTCGCGCAAGAACGAGGTGCTCAAATTTCTCATCAGCGACCGCGAGGCGGCACGCGCCGAATTGCAGGAGGCGCACGACCAGCTCGAGAGGCGTGTCGAGGAACGTTCCCGGCAGCTCGAGAAGGAGATCCGCGAACGCGAAACCGACGAGGTCGAATTCAAGGCGGTCCTCGCCGAGCGCACGCGCCTCGCGCAGGAATTGCACGACACCCTGGAGCAGACCCTTACCGGCATTGCGCTCCAACTCGACACCGCCTGGCGTTTCCGGGATCCGGCGCGCGAGGAGGCGGTGAAACCGCTGGAGCTGGCCCGCACCTGGATCCGCCAGAGCCAGTTGGAGCTGCGACGCTCCATCTGGGACCTGCGCTCCCGCGAACTGGAGCAGTTCGAGCTGTCGAAGGCCTTGGAGCAAAGCGCCCACGCCGCCGCGGAGAGCAGCGGCATCACGATCACCCAGCGCACGGAGGGCACACCCCTGCACCTGCCCGAGACGGTCGAGGAGAACCTCCTTCGCATCGGCCAGGAGGCGCTTGCGAATCTGTGCAGGCACTCCGCTGCACGCACAGGCGTGGTCGTCCTGAGCTACGGGGAGCGCGAGCTCAGCCTGTCGGTGAGTGATGACGGTAAGGGTCTGCCGACCTCCGGAATCCCGGGCAAGGACGAGGGCCATTTCGGCCTCATCGGCATGTCCGAGCGCGCGCAGCGCCTCGGCGGCAAACTCGAGATCAGCTCGCACCCTGGCGAAGGCATGCGCGTGACCGTGCGCATCCCGCTGGAGTCCATCGTGCCGCGCGCCGGCGCCGCCACCCTCGTCATCTGACAAGCTCCCCATGAGCACGCTTCGCATCCTCGTGGCAGACGACCATTACGTGGTCCGCATGGGCCTGTGCGCGTTGATCCGCAGCGAGCCGGGAATGGAGGTCGTCGCCGAGGCGGTCGACGGCATGCAGACAATCGAGAAATTCCGCCAGATGCGCCCCGATGTCGCCATGGTCGACGTACGCATGCCCGTGAAGAGCGGCATCGAGGCAGCGCGTGCCATCATCTCGGAATTCCCCGGGGCAAGGCTGCTCATGCTCACCGCCTACGATGGGGACGAGGAAATCCACCAGGCACTCTCCGCGGGCGCCCTGGGGTACGTACTGAAGGCCACCGAAGGCGAGAAGCTGCTGCCGGCTATCCGCGCAGTGGCACTTGGCCAGAAATGGCTGCCCGCCGAGGTGGGCAGAAAACTCGCCGCCCGCAAGACCTTCGATGCGCTCACCCCGCGTGAGGTCGAGGTCCTTCGGAAGTGCGCACGCGGCCTGGCCAACAAGCAGATCGCCGACGAGCTTCAGCTCTCGGAACACACCGTGAAGGACCATCTCAAGCGCATCCGCGAGAAGTTGCGCGTCGACGACCGCACGGAGGCCGTCACCGCCGGCATCAAGCGCGGCATCATCCAGCTTAAGTGAGGGGCGGCGGGGAGTGGGGTCGACGTGTAGCCGGCAGGGATCGTGCACACTGTATCAGAACTTCAACTACAACAAAAAAGCGCCCGCCCCGTGAGAGGCGGACGCTTTCCTGCGTACCCTGGTGTGCACCCCATTGCACATGAACCAGCAGTGTTCTCGGCAGCCGCTCAGAAGCGTCCCTTGATGCCGAAGGTGTAGATCGAGCCGTAATGCTCGACGCGGTAGATCTTCTGCGGATTGTAGTCCTGGTAGATGTAGTCCGGCTCGTTCGTGATGTTGCGGATCTGACCGAAGAGGCTCAGGCCGCGACCCAGCCGCACCGAGGCGTTCACGTCCGTCATCATGCGATGGCGGCGGAAACGGCCCACCGACCAGTTGAACGGCGTGTCCGACGTGTACTTCTCATTCACCGAAATCGAGAAGCGCCGGTAGTTCCAGGAGACACCGCCGGCGATCGTGTGAGGCGACACGCCCGAAGCGCTGCCTGCCCAGGCGGAGTTGTACTGCGCCTCGGTGAGAGGAAGCCCCGTGGTCGCATTGAGCTTGGCCGCACGCACGGTGTTTCGCGTGTAGTTCGCAAACACAGTCCAGGTGCCCAGCGACTTCGGCAGGAAAGGCAGGGTCTGGCGGTAATCCGCCATGTAGCTGCGGTTGACCTGATTTCCCAGGCCGTTGCTGCGGGTGCTGAACTCATAGGGCGCCCAGTCAGGATCCTGGCCGTAACCCATATCCTCCGAGGAATAGATGCGCGTGATGACCGAGTTCTTCGTGGTGTTTTCAAAGGCGCCGATGGAGAGGGTGCCTGCAGGCTCGAAGTAGAACGAGAGCTTGGAGCTGAAGTTGTCCGAATACGCAGGCTTGAGCGCCGGGTTGGGCATGTTCACGCGCTGGTTCACATCGTCGATGTTCCAAACGCCGCTCAGGTCGTTGTAGTTCGGCCTGCTGATCGTCTTGCTGTAGCCGAGCTGGAGCTGGAGGTTGCTGGTGAGGTCCACCTTGCCCTCGATGCTCGGAAAGGGGTTGGTGTAGTACCCCACGCGGCTCGTCTTCGGGTTGGTCATGTACTGGTAGACGATGCCATCGATCGTGTTTGCCTTCTGCCTGCTTGCGTCGAGCACATAGCCGGCCGCCACCACCTCGGTGGGACTCAGGGGATCAAACTCCTCCGACTGCGTGATCGTTCGCTCCAGGCGCAGGCCACCCTGCACGGTGAAGCGCTTGTAGCGGCTGTTGAACATCGCATAGACCGCGTTGAACTGCTCGCGCACACTCTTGTGATTCGCAATGTACGCGTCATAATAGTTCTGCGCCGTGACCGTGTTCACGAAGTATTCGGGATGGGCCAGCCACAGGTCGCTCATCTGGCGGCGGTCCACGAAGGCGGGGCCGAGGCCGCTGGCCGACTGGATCAGGCTGCCCTCGCCGATGTTGAAGCGAGTCCGCGTCTGGAAGCCATCGAAGCTACCGACGACACCTGTGCCGTTTCCACCCGGCCCCACGTAGCTGTAGGTCAGCGCCGGCGTGGTGTTGTCATAATAGTGGTACAGCTCCGTGATCTTGCCGCCCACACGCACAAAGGTGCGCACGGTCGACCACGGCATGACATACTTCACATCGAGCCGTCCCTGATACACCTTCTCGCGGCCCGAACGCCCATCGTCGACAATGCGGGGATTGGCGTAATTGCTCAACAGCCCGAAGTCCGGCCCTCCCGTCTGCGTGATGTGGATGTCCCAGTCCTGCGTCGAGGAGCGCTCGAAGTGATAATTGATTCCCCGAATCTGGTTGTAGAGGGTGTCACGCGTCACATTGCGCGTGAAGGCGCCATAGGAACTCAGCGAGTCCGACAGCATCAGTGCTCCGGTGAGAAGCAGACGGTCCGCCTTGTATTCGAACGAGGGAGTGAGGGTCTTTGTGCGACCGATCTTGACGGCTGAGGCGCCGGCGGTGTTGGTGCCGCCCGAGCCTGGATTGGTGCCGCCAGCGGCACCGATCGTTGCGCCCGTCCCGATGACGTCGAAGTTTGTGAGACCGTCACCGGTCACGTTCGCCCGCGTCACCCCGCCCAGCGTGAACTGGCGGTTGTAATATTGGCCGAGGTAGAAATTGTAGTTGGCCATCAACGACACCGAGAAACGGTTCGTCACCTTGAAGTCCAGGGTGACCGCTGCGGCCGAGCGCTCGGTGAACTTGGGGCCGTCCTTGAAATTGATGCCCGTCATGACGAAGGGACGGGTGTCCGTGGGGGTCGGCGTGCTGTCGTAGCCAAAGGTGATCTGCCTTTGCTGATTGTACATGTTCGACTCGCTCACCGTGAGCATCACGCCCACGCGACCATCGGCGAAGACATCGGAGTACTCGAAGATGCCGCCGGGACGGATCTTGTAGGAGGGATTGTCGGCGGGACCGTAGTCCTTGCGCAGCGTGAAGTCCTCGGAATTGCCCATGGCATTGAGCTGCCAGGTGATCAGGCGGGTCTTGCGGTCAAAGGCGCGCTTGGTGCGCATGTCGATCGTGCCCGCGGGGGAGCTCGGGTCCTTGTCGGCAGCGTTCGTGAGGGAGACCTCAATCGACTCGATATTGTTGATGGAGACCTGTTCGAAGCCCATCGAACGGTTGCTGGAGCCGGCCTGGGCATTGTCCGTGCTGTTGTATTGCACGAAGGCATCGGCGCTCGCCATCTTCATGCCATTCATGGTGACACCGGTGTACTGCGGCGGCAGACCGCGGATCTTCGGCGCGCGCGTGTCGGCCTCGACATATTCGAGATCCACGCCCGGGAGGAATTTGAGGAACTCGCCGACATTGCCCTCGGCGATGTCACCGAAGACATCGGAGGCGATGGTGGTCGTGATGCTCGTGGAATGACGCTGTTCGGAGAGCGCCTTGGCATTGCCCTCCTTCTCACTCGAGACGACAAACGCGCTCATCACGACGGTGTCGCCATTGCTGCCGCCCGAACCCAGGTCAAAATCGACCTTCGCGGTCTTGCCGGACTCGACTGTCACGATCGCCGGCTTGGCTTCGTAGCCGGTGTAATGGACACGCAGCTTGTAG
>JAHFTI010000284.1 GCA_023265535.1 Opitutaceae bacterium | reverse complement strand
GAGCAGCGTGCCATTGCCCTCGGCAAGCGAGGAGAGCGTGCTGTAGGAGCTCATGCCGCTCAGGTCGTAGGTGGCCCACTGGAGGCCGTCCTCGGAGAATTGCAGGCGGCCGATGCTTGAGGGGGCGATGAGAAGCCCGTTGGAGAGGGTACGCAGGCCCTGCACGGATGAGCCGAAACTGACCGCAACCGATTGCCAGCTTTCGCCGTCGGCCGAACTCAGGAGGGCGGAAGCCGAGGCGGCCCACCACTTTCCCACCGCGTGGGTGACACCGACCAGCGTGGCGTTGCTGATCCCCGTGCGCAGGGTCCAGCTGAGCCCGTCGGCCGATGAAAGAATCACCCCCTCCGCACCGACTGCGATGAAACGACCCGCGGCATGGGCCACCGCATTCAGGCGCCTGTCCGTGGGGCTCGTAGTGCGCGCCCAGCCCACACCATCCGACGACGTGACCAACTCGCCAGCCTCACCCACAGCGACGAAACGCGTTCCGCTCCACGTGACGGCCGTGAGGGTGCCCGCGGTGGGAGACAGGTAAACCGTGGACCAGGAGAGACCGTCAGTGGAACTGAGGACCAGCGAGCGCTGCACGCCCGCATCCCAGACATTGCCCACGATCACATGGCGTCCCGCACCAAAGGCGCTTCCATTGGCCGCCTGCGAGACGGGACTCAGGGTCTGCAGACGCTTCCACGTGACCCCATCTCCCGAGGAAAGCACCTGGCCGGAGGCGGCCTCGGTGGCGATGAAACGGCCATTGCCATGCGAGACGGAAGTGAGCGGGTTGGCAGTCAGCGAGGGGGAACGCCGCACCCAGGTGGAGAGCGGATCCTCGACCACCACGTCGATGGTCTTCGTGGCCACGCCGCCCTTGCCGTCGATCGCGCTGCAGGAGACCGTGTAATTCCCGCCCTTGAGCCAGCGCCGGGTGGCGCTGCTCGCATAGAGGGACGGCTGGCCATCGCCGAAATCCCACCTGTAATACAGGGTGTCGCCATCGACATCGGAGCCCACCGCGGTGAAGGTGAGATTGGTGCGCGCCTGGAGGGGGCCGGCGGGAAGTCCGATGCTGAGCGTGGGATCGTGGTTCGTCCCGGTTGCGCCGACACTCACGATCACGTCGACGTATTCGTTCGGGCTGACGCCACCCTCGGCGATGGGCGTGATGGCGATCCCATGCTCGGTGTCGACAAAGGTCTCATTGCGCGCGAGGGGCGCGTCGTAGGTGGAGAGCGCACTCAGCGGCGTCATGTCGAGGAGGTAGCTGCCATCACCCGAGGTGAAGGTGGGCTGCTTGCCCCAACGGATCAGCACGCCGCTGGCCAGGCGCTCCTTCACGTCGGCGCCCTGCCAGGTGAAGGCGGAGCTGTCCCTGCGGCTCTCGATCCAGTAGTCGTAGGCGGTGCCGGCGAGGATCTGGAGCGCCTGCACGCCGGAGGCCTGGGCGTGGTCGCTGCGGTAAAGGCGATACTGGCCGGTCGCGCCGACCTGCGAGATTTCCGCGCCCGAAAGGTAGCCGAGCAGCGACTTCTGGCGCACGTTGAAATGGCCGGACGGGAAGGAACCGGAGCTGCCCATCACGTCGAAGCCGTCACCATATTCCACGTGGGAGCCCGGCTGCAGGGGGCTGCTTGTCGATGGCAGCCAGCTGTGGGAATGCCAGAGGCCCTGGTTGTGGCCGAGCTCATGCGCGATGACGCCTTGGTTAAGGGTGCCGTTCAGCCATTGCCCGATCCAGCCGACCGTCGCGAGGCCCGACCACCCCCAGCTGTTGATGTGCTTGAAATGCACGATCCAGCGGTCGTAGCGGTCTGGGTTGTAAAGGCCGGTGTTGCCGTGGGCGGCATCATAGTCGCGCGCCAGCTGCAGGGCACTGTCGCTGAGGACGCGGTAGCCGTTGGAGTCAGCGGAGAGTGCGGCCTTCGTGGTGCCGATGCGCAGGAGCTCCGGCATCACGGTGGACCTGAAGGAGGTCTTGCCGCGCGAGACCGCGGAGTAGTACGCGTTCACCGGCACCATCGCATCGGCAATGGCCTGCGCGGTGGTGGACGCCCCCGGATCGTCCGAGAACTCCACAAGCAACCAGAGAACGGATTTCTCGCCGTTGATCCAGGCGGTGTCGACTGCGGCGGCGGTGGTGGGGGTCGTCGGTGCGGTGAGCTGGGGGCCGATGCTGGACTCGGCCACGACGGCCTGCGCGGCATAGGCCTCGAGTGCGGAGGCGTCGGCGAAACTGCGACGCTCGTCACCCACGGCGACCACCCATCCCGCGGCGGCGCGCTCGGTGTCGGCCAACTCGGCCTCCTCCAGCCTGCGAAAGGCCTCGGGGGCGAGGGCGAGCTGCTCATCCACGGCGATGCCGTGCACGGGAAGGCGCGCCTTGCTGAGGGCGGCGAGGCGCGTGCCATGGGTATGGGCCTGGTAACGGCGGTCGCCCACGGTCACCTCGCGCAGGAGCTCGGAATGGCCGGGCAGGCAGACGGCCTGCACGGAGAGGCTGCCGAAGGCGTCGACCGGGGATTCCAACAGCCCAAGCACCTCGGCGGGGAGGGTGGCGCGCAGGCCTCTCGGGACCGCCGCGCGAAGGGCTGCCTCGGGATCGAGCACAATCAGGCGCTTGAGGGCGGCGCGGCGCTCGCGGGCGAGGGAGACTGCGTCGCCGACGGGGGCTTGGCGACGGAAGGAGACGAGCCAGGCGTCAAAGGCGGCGATACGCTGCAGGAGGCCTTCCTTTTCCGCGGCCAAGGCTGACGAGGTGGCAGTGGAGACAGGGGAGGCAGGGGAGGCTGAGGCGGCGTGCTCCGGGTGGCCACAGGCTTGGGAGCAAGGATTTGAAAGGGAGGGGCTTGAGGCGGCGGCAACCGTGCCCGTGCCCGGGAGGCGAAGCCCGGACCGGACGAGCAGTGCAAGGCCCAGGAGCAGCAGGGTGACAAACCCTGCATACAGCCATTTCCTGCCGGGGGGACAAACGGGCCGACTCATGTTGCCCCTAATTCGACACCAGCGGCGACCTCTGTAAAGAGGCCGGGGCGGATTGCCGGCCTTTTGACAGGATATTCAGGGGCGGGGGGATCCGCCTAAACACGGGGACAGTGTCAGTCCTCGGCCTTCAGCTTGTCCCACCAGTTGAACTTGATGAAGAGGGTCGTGACCACGAGGACCGCAAGGATGGCCCCCGCCCAGGTCCAGTCGCGCAACACGATGTAGATGGGGAGCGCGGCAAGGCTGACCTGCCAGACGATGCCGACGGCGACATTGCTGAGGTCGCGCGCGCAGTGGGTGTTGGGCTGGAAGGAGGGATCCTGCTCGAGGACCTTGCGGCGAATCGGGCCCCAGAGGCCCCAGGGGCGGACAGTCCTGTAGAAGCGGATGAGGACCTCCTCCTCCTCGGGCGTGCTCAGGAAGGTGCCGAGCAGGCAGCCGATGCCGGAGAGCGTGAAGATGACGGGCACCGTGTAGAGCGGGTTGACGGCGTGGCCGGCGAGGTGGTTGGTGAGCTCGGGCACGACGCAGGCGCCGGCGATGCCGGAGACCATGCCCCAGAAGTAGCCGTAGCCGTTGAAGCGCCACCAGTACCACTTGAGCAGGTTCGCCATCACGAAGCCGCCATAGAGCGCGCCCACGATCCACATCATGATGCCCGTGATGCGCGTGGTGAACAGGCCGAGCGAGATGCCGATGAGCAGTATCACAACACTGGATACACGGCTGAGGCGCACCTGCTGCTTCGCGGTGGACTCGGGGCGTATGAAGCGCTTGTAGATGTCGTTCACCACGTAGGCGGGGGCGGCGTTGATCGTGGCGGCGAAGTTCGACATGAAGGCCGCGAGCAGGCCGGCGAGCAGGAGGCCGACGACGCCGGCGGGCACATGCTGCGTGAGCACGATGGGGAGCAGCTTCTCGAAGTCGGGCTTCTCCATGGCGCGCAGCTCGGGCATGCAGAAGGCGAGGGCGAGCACCGTGAGGCCGGCGACCATCAGGTAGCGCGGGAAGTAGAGGACCACGTTGACCATGCCGTTCATCTTGCAGGCCTCGGTGGGATTGCGCGTGGCGAGGATGCGCTGCAGGTCGTAGGTGGGCGCGGGACCGGCGAGGCTGGCGAGGATGCCCTTGAAGAACATCAGGCCGAAGATCAGCGAGAAAAAGCTGTTGCCGTCATTGATGATGGCCTCGTTGGCCTTGTCCAGGATGCCTGTCCAGTCGAGGCCGAGTTCCTTGCCGAAGAAAGGGCTGGTCCAGCCGGCGGGGAGGTTCGCGGCGATCATGTCGGGCGAGACCTTGTAGAGCGCGACGGCGCCGATCACGAGGGAGGTGATCGTGAGGATCGTGAACTGCATGACCTCGGTGGCGACGACGCTGAACATGCCGCCCTTGATGGCGTAGATGGAGGTGAGCAGCAGGATGATCGCGGCGTAGATGTTCTCGTCGGTGAGGATGCCGGTGGTGGCCGTCGTGAAATGCCAGGGCAGCATGACGGCGGCGAACTTGCCGATGCCGATGAAGGCGTAGGCGAGCATGCCGATGACGTTCACGAGGGCGAAGATCACGACGCTCAGGTGGGCGAGGTTGGCGCCGCGGCCGCGCCCGAAACGCGTCTCGATCCACTCGGCGCCGGTGAGCACGTTGGAACGCCGGATCCAGGCGCTCAGGAACATCATCAGGAAGATCTGGTTGAAGGTCGGCCAGAGCCAGGGGAGCCACAGGCTCTTCAGGCCGTAAACGAAGAGGATGTACACGAGCCACATGGTGCCCGTGATGTCGAACATGCCCGAGGCGTCCGAGATGCCGAGCATCCACCAGGGCATTTTCCTGCTGCCGAGGAAATAGGAGTTGAGATCCTTGGCACCGCGCTTCGAGACCCAGAAGCCGAGCAGGATGCTGAAGCAGAGGTAGACGACAATGATGCCGACATCGAGCGACGAGAGATTCATGGGCGGGGGAGAACGGTGGAAACTGCGGACCGGGGAGGGGGCGCCGGGGGGGGGACAACGAACCGGGGGTGCACCTGTCTGCGGGCTTGCCCCGCCCGCCGCAACACCAAGCTCGCCGCACGCATTGCGATCCCTGCTGCGGCTATGGAGATCCGTGGCGGGCGGTCCTAAGGCGTCCTTCGTGGAAAACGGAAAGCCACGCTCAACTCCAAGGAAAAGCGTAGCGAAGAGGGCGCCTTCGGAACGCCCTGTTGGCCGCTTCCGTTGGAGCCCGCCTCCGTGGAGTGCCGGAGGGCACGACGGCGGGCGGCTCTGCCGTTGTGCCTTGCGGCCTCCAGGGCGTGCAGGAGGCGCCCTCCGAGCGGCTGCTGCTGCCCCACTCCGCTTACTTCCGGCTCTTCAGGCCGGGATAGTCGAGCGTGGCGAAGTAGTCGGCGTTCGTCTCGGCGCGACGGATCAGCTTGTAATCGCTGCCGCCCTTCCAGAGCAGCTCTGCCGAACGCAGCTTGCCATTGTAGTTGAAGCCCATCGCGTGGCCATGCGCGCCCGTGTCATGGATGACGAGCAGGTCGCCGATCGCCGGGTCGGCGATCTCGCGGTCGACGGCGAACTTGTCGTTGTTCTCGCAGAGCGAGCCGGTCACGTCGTACACCTTGCGCGCACCACCCTCGCGGGCGGGCACGGTCACGTGGTGGTACGAGTTGTACATGCCGGGGCGCATGAGGTTGGCCATGCAGGAATCGAGGCCGACGTAATTCTTGTAGATCGCCTTCTTGTGCAGCACGCGGCTCACGAGGTAGCCGTAGGGGCCGGTGATCATGCGGCCGCACTCCATGACGATGCGCAGCGGGGCCAGGCCGGCGCCGACGATCGTCTTCTCGTAGGCGGCCTTGATCTTCGCACCGACGAGGGCGAGGTCCACGGCCGTCTGGGCGGGGCGGTACGGGATGCCGATGCCGCCGCCGAGGTTCACGAACTCGATGCGCACGCCGAGCTTGGCGTTCAGCTCGACGACGAGGTCGAAGAGCATCTGGGCGGTCTCGACGAAGTATTCGGGATTGAG
>JAHFTI010000283.1 GCA_023265535.1 Opitutaceae bacterium | reverse complement strand
TGAGGGCTGTCGTTGGATCCTTGGCCACGGGATCGGACAGCAGTTCCTCGCACAGGCGACGCGCTTCCGCGAGGTCCCCATGTCGCCAAAGCGCCACGGCAAGGCATGCCTTATGTTCGCGCAGCGATGGCAGAGATACTTGTGAATGGAGTCGCGTCCGAAGGGCGCCCAGGGTGGCCTCGCCAGTGGCCGCGCCAAAGGCATCGCAGAAGGACAGCAAGGATTGGGCGACGGAACTCCTGGGCTCGAGCGCGAGGGCCTTCGCCGCGTGGTCACGGATGACCTTCTCCCCCTCGCCGAGGCGCAATGCAAGACTCGGGGGGCCATACTCCCGCGCGCATTGCCTACCCGCCTCCTCAAAGACGAGGGGATTGTCGGTGCCCTGGTCGATCCTGGCCTGCAACAGGCGCCGGGCCGCGGAGAAATTCTTACGCAGGATACAGGCGGATATCAGCAATTCCTCGAGAGGCTCGGAGATTGATTTTTTCGCGAGCAGATGGTCCAGCACCGCCACACTTTCGGCACGCTGCTGGTTGAGCACCTGCACGAGCAGGAACAGTTCCCGCATCTCGCGCACCGGCAACGGCAGCTGCCTGCTGCTCCCGTCCACAGAGTCCTTCGCGACCTGCAGGGTCACGATGTTCTGGGTGCGGCGCTTGAGGAAGCCCTTCATCATCTCACTCCATTGCGCGAGGTCCTGTCCGAAGATCCTCCTGAAGGACTCCTCCGTCGGCTCATGGCCGCTTGCGAGGTACACGAGCCATTCCTCGAGATGCCTCCTGTGCTGCACATCGGGATGGGTGAAGGCGTGGCGCAGGAGCAGCGCACATTGGGGGATGTAGATCCGCGCCCCCTCCTTGGTGTAATAGTCGGGAGAGGAGGCGCGGACCTTGAAAAACTGCAGCCAGGGCATGAGCCCATGCACACGCAGGGTCGCATCGCCCGACTGCTTCCGTCCGATGCTGAGGGTGTCCTCAGTGAGTTCGGCGCGCTTCAGCAGGTTGCCAAGTCCCTGGTCAAACCAGAGCTGGCGGGGCAAGCCGTGCTGATGGGCCAATTCCATGCCCAGGATGCTGAAGAAATGAATGCTCTCATCGTCCGAGAACAGCAGGCTGCGCAGGACGGCGAACTCACGGACGACGCACAGGCGGGCGGGTGGCGTGCCCACGGCCGAAGCTCCCGGCCTCCATTGCTCCCGCCCGATGTGCTCGAGCTTGCTCCAGTCGGAATCGCGGCTGGGAAAGACAAATAGCATGCGGCCTGCTTGAAGCGGTTCCCCGCCCATGAGCTGGCAGGTGGCGGCGCGCAACAGCTCCATCTTCGCAAGCAGTTCCGCTGCCTCCGGGCCACCGAGATCGGTGTACACGATGAAGTGCTTCGAGACACTCTTGGTCCAGTTCTCGAAGCCGCACTGCTCCGCCTCGACGACAAAGGGCGCCAGGGTGACGGTTTCGCCGGTGACGGGGAGGGGCGCCACGGGGGCACCGCACAGCATCACCCCTGCGCAGTGCAGCATAACCATCAGCAGGATCAGACGTGTCACAAATCGCGTAATCACACTGCAGACGAGAGTGGCAAGGCATCACGGACCATGACGACATCGAATTTAGGAGACGGCGCACACACGGACAAACACAGGGCACAAAAAAACGGCGCCCCCGGTATGGGGACGCCGTTGAAAGGATTCAGGCAGCGGACAACTTAGGCGGTCGGGACCGTCTGGATCGTCTTGAGGATTCGACCGGCGACCAGGTACGGGTCGGCGGCGGAATTCGGACGGCGATCCTCGAGGTAGCCCTTGTAGTCGTTGTTGATGAAGCTGTGCGGGATGCGGATCGAGGCGCCGCGATCGGCCAGGCCGTAGCTGAACTTGTCGATCGACTGGGTCTCGTGCAGGCCGGTGAGGCGGAGGTGGTTCTCCGGGCCGTACACGGCGATGTGCTCGTCGCGATACTGGTTGAAGGCAGCCATGAGCTTCTCGAAGTAGGCCTTGCCGCCGACCTCGCGCATGAAGGTGGTGGAGAAGTTCGCGTGCATGCCGGAACCGTTCCAGTCCAGGGGCTGGTTGAAGGGAGCGAGGATGGGCTTGCAGCGCCACTCGATGTCAATGCCGTAACCTTCGCACAGACGGGCGAGCAGGTAGCGGGCAACCCACATCTGGTCGGCCGCGCTCTTGGAGCCCTTGCCGAAGATCTGGAATTCCCATTGGCCCTTGGCGACCTCGGCATTGATGCCCTCGATGTTGATGCCGGCATCGAGACAGAGGTCGATATGCTCCTCGACGATTTCGCGGGCCACGGAGCCGACATTCTTGTAGCCTACGCCCGTGTAGTAGGGGCCTTGGGGGGCGGGATAGCCGTCCTTCGGGAAACCGAGGGGGGCGCCGTCCTGATAAAAGAAGTACTCTTGCTCGAAGCCGAACCAGGTGCCCTCGTCATCGGGAATCGTGGCGCGGGAATTGGAGGCGTGCGGGGTCTTGCCGTCCGGCATCATGACTTCGCACATGACCAAAACGCCATCCTTGCGGGAGGAGTCGGGGAACACAGCCACCGGCTTCAACACGCAATCCGAGGACTTGCCCTCAGCCTGACGGGTCGAGGAGCCGTCGAAGCCCCAGTTCGGGAGTTGCTCGAGCGTCGGAAAGCTCGAGAATTCCTTGATCTGGGTCTTGCTGCGGAGGTTGGCCAGCGGGGTATAACCGTCGAGCCAGATGTATTCGAGTTTGTATTTAGCCATGGATTAAGGAGTTACTGCCTGGTTGTTGTTGAGATTCACCGGTGTGGGCGCAGGGAAGGAGTGTGGGTCCTGCGGCTGTTGGGGTGAAAAAGAACGGTGGTATGATTAGCAAATTGCATGCCAGCCCTTGAAAACTGGTGATGACATTACCAATTTCGATGCCATCGATTAAAAATACGCGAAGGTCCAGCAAAATGAGACGCTTGCAAGAATGCTCACATGGGGGAAAGGTGTGAGAGCCGCCATGCAAGAGATGAAAAACACCGCCCGGTCGCTGGTCCGCATCAGCTTCGACGGGCTGGTCTACAAGGAGTTCAGGGGGTATCTCGCCAAGGAACGCTTCACCCAGGAGGTGATCACCTTGCGGCATCTCGAAAAACGCGGCTGCACCTTTGTGCCCAAGCTCCTGGAGGTGGACGAGGCACAACTCAGGATCGTGACCACCAACTGCGGCACCCGCGTGGATCGGCTCAACGACCAGAGGAAGGCCGAGCTCTTCGCCGAACTGCTGACCTACGGGGTGCGGCACGAGGACCCCGACATCAGGAACGTCACCTACAGGCCAAGCGACGGCCGCTTCTGCCTCATCGACTTTGAGTTTGCCACGGTGATTGAGGACGGACTTGAAACCTCCTCGCTCAAGCCCTCGATCGCCCAATGAACCCACCTGTTCCCGCCCCCACACCCACGCCCGCGGAAAACAGGGAGGATTCGGAGCTGACCTGGGGAGGCCTCTCCCACGTGGGGCGCTACCGGTCCAACAATGAGGATGCCTTCCTCATGCTGAAGTCGGACGGCTGCGAGATCCTGCGCCTGGGCAAGACCGGGCAGGCCTCACTGCGCGGGGCCGACTACATCTTCGCCGTCAGCGACGGGCTCGGCGGGGCGCGCTCGGGCGAATTCGCCAGCAGGATGGCCGCCGACCGCATCACCCAGTTCTTCGTGAAAACCTTCCGCATGCCGGCCGACAAACTGGCCGCCCTGTATCGGGAGCTCCTCAACGACCTTTTCATCACCATCCACAAGGACCTCATGCGGCTCGGCCAATGCTATGAGGAATGCGCGGGCATGGGAGCCACCCTCAGCCTGTGCTGGATCAGCCACCGCCGCCTCTTCTTCGGGCACATCGGCGACAGCCGCATCTACCACCTGCCCCGCGGCGGCGCACTCAGGCAGCTGACCCACGACCACTCGCATGTCGGCTGGCTCCAAAGGCAGGGCCAGCTCAACGAGCGCGAGGCGCGCATGCATCCGCGGCGCAACGCGCTGCAGCAGGCGCTGGGTGCAGGACACCAGTTCGTGGAGCCCCAGATCGCCGCCGTTCCCTACCAGGCGGGCGACCGTTTCCTGATCTGCTCGGACGGCCTCATCGATGGCCTCTGGGACCGCCGCCTCGCCGAGCTGCTGGCGGAATGCAGCATGTCGGGCCAGGAGCCCGGTCCGGAGGCGAGGCTCGTCGCCGAGGCCGTGGAGGCCTCCGGGCGCGACAACGTGACCGCCGTGGTGGTCCAGACCCCGGCACCCGCGGGCGCCGAGACGGAAGCCGGACGATGACCGAGCTCTTCGTGTACGGAACACTCAAGACCGGTGGCAGCAACCACTCCCACCTGTCGGGCCAGTCGTGTATTGGAAACGTGAATACGGTGCCCGGGTACACGCTGGTCGGACTGACGGGCTACCCGGGGCTGGTGGCCTGCGAGGAGGATCGCGCGGGGGTCTCGGGGGAACTGTGGCTCATCGATGACGCGTGCCTCGTGAGGCTGGACCTGCTCGAGGGGACGGCGGAGGGGCTTTATCGCCGGGCCCCGATCGCACTCGCCGGGAAATTCGCCTCCCACGCCGTGGAGACCTACCACTACCTGGGCAGCACCACGGGCCGCAGGCGGCTGGGGAACCTGTGGGTGGAGTGAGCGCCCTCTCGTGAGGCGGTCCCTCCTCGCACGCGTAGCGACTGGCCCTACCGCAAGGGTGGCAAGCCCAGAAGGTAGGCGCGAGTGCGGCGATGGTGCCCCCCGTCGCCCTTTTCCTGCAGGCAACCCGCTCGCCCTGACCGTGCCAGGCATGTTCGCTGTCAGTCCGTTGAAGCGCAGGCTGCCGCCCTGGGCAAACCGGCCCCTGTGCCTGGTCAACCTGCACCCGCCTTCCGATGCCCCCAGGCTGGCCTGCCACCGTAACACTCCCTTCAATCTCCCGCCCCTTGGGTCGATGAAGATCGGGTGCAGTCCGCACAGTTCGCATGTTCCTCCCCAAATCATGCCTAGCGAGCCTGCTCCTCGCCCTCTTTGCAGCGACCCTGTGCGCACTGGACCCGCTGCGTAGTCCCACACAGTACCACTGCACGGAGTGGAACATGACCCACGGCCTGCCCTACACTGCAGTGCGCACCGTCTATCAGGCGGAGGACGGCTACCTCATGATCGCCACTCGTGTGGGTCTCAACCGCTTCGATGGAATCCAATTCACCGCCACACCCAGGCTCGACACGGGAGAAACCATCGAGGAACCCACCTTCCTGGCCGAGGACTCCCGGAAGCGCCTCTGGGTCGGGACCTTCCGGGGCATGGTCTGGAGGGTCGAGGGCCGCTGGCAGCGTTGTCCCCTGAATGCGGAACTCGACACCACCAATATCTGCGGCCTGCTGCCTGATGGGGCTGGCATGCTCGTGGCCGGCAGCCAAGCCCTCTTCCGCTGGGAAAACGGCACGCTCACACGCATCGTCCCAGGCATCTTCAACTACGCCTACAACTCCCTGCGGCGCACCGGCAATGGGGACGTCCTGGTCATCAGCTCAGGCTCGGTCCTGCGTCTGGCAAAGGACGACCTCTCCCGCCAGACACTCATCTCCGGCGGCATCCCCCCGAACAGCGAGATCCGCGATGCCGTTGAGACCGAGGACGGCAGGTACTGGATCGGCACCGCCGATGGGCTTTTCGAGGTTCACCAAGGCGTCACACGTCGCCTTCCCGAAATGAACAGGCTGCGAATCGGCATCGTGCGCCGTCTCCATGTCGACCGCGATGGCAACCTCTGGATAGGAACGCCCAACGGACTCATACGGCTCAGGGACAACCGGCTCGAACCCGTCCTCATCAACAGCGGCGAGACGCTCAGCCAGGTTCTCTCCATGACCGAGGACCGCGAAGGCAATCTCTGGTGTGGGACCGACGCCGGCCTGCTGCGCCTGCGCGACGTCAAGGTCGTCAACCTCACCACCCGCGACGGCCTCCCGGTGAACTCCATCCAGAACATCGAACGCGATGCGCAAGG
>JAHFTI010000282.1 GCA_023265535.1 Opitutaceae bacterium | reverse complement strand
ATCCTGGCAGTCCTATTTTTCCTGCAATGGGGCGCACCGGGCATGTGGAGCGTGAGCTTCAGCAATGTCCTGCGAAGCTACGGACTTGAGCGGTTTCTGCCCTACGCCTTTGCGTGCGGAGCACTGGCCGCCTTCATCTCGCCGCTCTTTGTCGGCGCAATGGCGGATCGGGACATGTCACCCAGCCGGCTCCTGCGCTGGCTGAACTGGCTTTCGGCCTTCTTCCTGACAATGACCTTCATTGCGGTCCATGCAGGCTGGGGCGGCTTCACCATGCTGGGGTTCATGATGTGCCATGCCCTCTGCAGCAGCCCCGTCTTCAGCCTGGCCACCTCGATCGTGTTTTCCTCGCTGGAGAATCCGTCGAAAGGCTTCGGCCCCCTGCGCCTCTGGGGCACCATCGGCTGGGCGGCAGCCGGCTGGGTGGTGAGCTGGGTGCTGCACGCGGACACCACGCCCCTGGCGGGCTACGCCTCTGCGGCGGTCCTGATGGGCATCGGTTTTTTCACCTACCTGCTGCCCGACGTCACCCCGCCCAAGCAGGAGGGCAGGTTGAGCTGGAAACAACGCATGGGCCTGGACGCGCTCCAGCTCCTGCACCACCGCGACCACCGCATTGTATTCCTGACCACGGTCCTCTTCACCATTCCCCTGGCGGCCTTCTATCCCCTCACACCGCTGCATCTGCGCGACCTTGGAGTGGGTGCCCCCGCGGCGACCATGGCGCTCGGGCAACTCACGGAGGTGCTGTGCCTGCTCCTCATGGGCAGCATCTGGAAATTTTTCCGCCTGAAGTGGATTTTCCTGACCGGAATCGGCTTCGGCATCCTGCGCTATGCCTTCTTCTCCCTCGACTCGCAGCCCTGGCTCGTGGCGGGAATCGTCCTGCACGGGATGACCTATGCACTCTACTTCATCACGGTGCAGATCTACCTCGCCGAGCGCATAGCCAGGGAATGGCGCACACGCGCCCAGGCCCTGCTGACCCTGCTGACCGGCGGAGTGGGCAACCTGCTCGGCTATCTCTCCACGGGCCTTTGGAGGGAAGCCTGCGTGAGCGAGGGAAGGACCGTCTGGCCGCTCTTCTGGTGGGTGCTCTGTGCGGGCACCTGCGCTGTTGCGATTCTTTTTATCATCACCTATCACGGAGTCGGCAGACGCCCCGCCGCGGAACATTCGGCCTGAGGTCCCTCCGGCCTACCCACCAGTCCCTTTGTCCCGCGAACAAGAACACGCCGCGGAGGTCGCATGCCAGCACCTATGCAACGCAAACACCTCGTCATCCTCCTGATTGTTCTCCTGCTGGGCGGCGGCTTTTACGCCTATCGCGCCTATCAGATTTCAGCCGAACGCGAACTGGCGGCAAAACAGTCCGCCGAGCAGGCGGCGGAGGCGCAACGCCTCAAGCTGGAGGCGGAGCGGCGCGCCGCCAACGAAGCGGAGGCTCGCCGTCTCGCAGAACTCAAGGCCGAGCAGGAAGCCAAGGAGAACCAGGAGCGGCTGGCACGCCTGCAGGCAGAGCAGGCCGCCAACGAGGCTGCCCGCCTGGCGGCAGCCGCCGAGGCACGCCGTGTGGCTGAGCAATTGGAACGCATCCGTCAGGAAAAGGAAGCCGCGGAAGCGGAGTCCCGCCGCTTGGCCGCACTGAGGGAACAGGATCGCGCCGCCTCCGAAGCCGCTCGCCTGGCAGCACTTAACAAACTCGAGGAGCTCGAGCGACAGAAGCGCGACCTGCTCGCCGCACAGGCTGCGGCACAGGCGGCACTCGATGCACAAAAGTCACGCGAGAGCCTTTGGACGCCTGGCGCGCTGCTCGGCCGAAATGTTTTCCCAAATGATTACAAACGGCGCCAGCACTATTACCAGCAGGTGTTTACCTTCAATGCCGAGGCCGTAAAACCGCCCCAAAAGCCCACCCCGCTCAAGCAATAGTCTCGACAGTCCGGAACAGGCCTTTATCCAGATACCTTCCGCAGACAGCAGGACTTTCACAAAGCGCTCTGTCTGAGCAAAGTTGCATTTATCCAAAATTCAGCCTTGCATTTACCGGCCACTCCAAGCTTCATCCGCACTTTTATTTATGAAAGCCACCATCAAAACCCAAGGCCAACAGCTCACTGTTTCCGAGGGAGACATTTTGATCGTCAACCGTTTCCCGGGCACTGAAAAGGGCTCGACCGTAGAGATCAAAGATGTACTCGCCGCCGGTGAAGGCGCCAGCTTCAAAGTTGGCACCCCCACCCTCACAGGAGCCTCTGTGAAGGCCACCGTGCTTGAAAACAAGCGCGGAGCTAAAGTCATTGTCTTCAAGAAAAAGAAGCGCAAGGGCTACGAAAAGAAGCAGGGCCATCGCCAAGAGCTTTCGGTCATCAAGATCGACACCATCACCGTCTAAGAAGGATCCACTACCATGGCACATAAGAAAGGACAGGGAACTTCCAGCAACGGTCGCGACAGCCACAGCAAGCGCCTCGGCGTTAAGGTCTTTGGCGGCGAGAAGGTCATTGCTGGCAACATCATCATCCGTCAGCGCGGCACCAAGCTGCACGCTGGCAAGAACGTCGGCACCGGCCGCGATTGGACCCTCTTCGCCCTCAAGGACGGCACGGTCCAGTTCGACAAGGCTCACCGCAGCGTGGCCATCGTCACCGCCTAAGCCACCTCTCAGTTCAGGCTTTCAAAGAGCGCCAGCTTCACAGCTGGCGCTTTTTCTATTTGGCGCCACGGCATTGCTTCAGCGCCTCCGCCCTTGGGTCGATGGAAAAGCATCCACCCCATTGTGCGTTTTCCAGCGCCCCAACCGCGCCGTTTCCTCACCCAGGTAATCCCCCTCCTGCATGGCCTGCTGCTCGGGAGCTGGCTTCTGCCGTGTCCCTCGACCGTCCTCGCAGTGGAGGAAATCCCAGCGGCTGCTCCCGAGGTCGTGGAGAGCGGCGCTCCGTCCTTTGTCTTCTTCGGCCCGGAAGCCCTCGGCCTGCAGGCTCCGCCCACCGACCTACGCGAGCTGCCCGATGGACGTATCCTCATCACCAACCAAAAGGAGATCGCCATCGGTGACGGCGTGCGTTGGGAACTCTACCATCAGAGCGAGGCGGGCGCGGGCATCCTCTCCGAGAGGATCGCCGTGGACGACGAGGGGAAGCTCTTCTGCGCCATCCGCGGGGGCTTTGCCCGAATCGACTTCACGGACAAGGGGCGCTGGAACATCACACGCATCGCCGACCTGCGCTCCTCAGGCCCCATCAAGCCCGCGGTGCTCGTCTATTCGGAGTCCATAGACGGCCATTGGTACTGGCACAATAGCAGCGGGCCCTTGGCACGTTGGGACCTCGGTGGTCAGGTTGAGGATCTTGGCAACATCGACAACATCGATCACCTCTTCGCCCTCTCCGGGACCCTCTACGTTTCCGACCTCTCCAAGGCCGCCCTTTACCGCATCGGCAAGGAGCAGCAGGAAAGGGTCGACCAGATTCCGGCGGTCACCAACAATAACACCATCCTCTGTTCCACCCCTCTCGATGAGCGCCACCTGCTCGTCGGCACGAACATGGAAGGGGTGCAGGTCTTCGACGGCAAACGACTCACGCCCCTCACCCAGCGCGGCCTTCTTGCGGGCAAAAACCGGATCAACGACCTCTGCGCCACCAAGGCGGGCTATTTCGCCGCAGCCGTCGACACCCAGGGGATTGTCTGCTTCGACAGGACAGGGCGCGTCGTCCAGATCCTGGATCGGAGGATGGACCAGCGCCTGGCGCGGATCCAGGCCCTCCTGTATTCGCGGGACGGAGTCCTTTGGGCCCTGTGCAACGAAGGGGTCGCCCGCATCGAGTTTCCAGCACGCATCTCTCACTATGAGCATCTCGTGGAAACGGGACTGAGCTACGTCGAGCCCATGCGTTTTGAAGGAGGACTTTGGTTCCTCGCGAATGGCCGAGTGCTCCGGGCAATCTACGACGAGAACAGGCGACTGGTCTCCCTGGATGACCAATCCCCTCCGGGGGTATCCACCTTCACCCTGCACGCCCGCGGGCCACGCCTGCTGGCCTGCGGGGAGGAGGCCATACGGATTTTCCAGGGCGGCGCATGGAAATCGCTGGTCCCCTCAGTACGCAAGGCGCGACTGCTCTGCCGGGACCCTGCAGGCGGCGATCGCTGGCTCTATGCGGCCGTCGGGGAGTTCGGTTGGCTTGAGTTTTCCGGCGACACCTGCAGTCGGCAGGCCACGCCAGCACCCGAGCTCACTGCCTGCTTTGCCGCAGTCCAGGACGCAGTGGGCAACGTGTGGCTGGAACTGGGCGCCGGACGTGTGGCCCGGATCGACCCGGCTGCACCGGAGCTGCGGATGGAAATCATGGACCAGCGCAACGGTATACCGGGAAGCTGGGCCGGGCTGTCCTGCATCGATGGCATCGTGCGCATGAATTGCGCCTCGCGGTTCCTTTCCTACAACGAGCAGGCGAAACGCTGGGAGGATGACGAGGCCCTGCTGCGCCGCTTTCCCGAGATGGCCCTGTGTGCAGGGCGTCCGATGGTCGATTCCAAGGGGCGCCTGTGGATCTCCGGACCGGACGTGGTCAGGATCCACGAACTGCGCCGGGCCGCCCCGCCCATCAGCCTGCCCGCCGAATACCGCCCCTTCAATTTCTTCGCCGAGGAGGACGGCGTGGTCTGGATGCACGACCGCAGGCGCATTGCCCGCTACGATCCGAAGATGCCCGAGTCCAGCAACCGGGAGGTGCGGGCCCTCATCACGCGCGTCGACCTTCCCGGCAGCGGACGCAGCCTGATCAACCCCAAGGCGGCCCTCGCCGAGCCCCTCCCCCACTTTGACAATTCCCTGATCGTCCACTTTCTCGCACCCAGCAATCCCTTCGGCCAGCGCGTCACCTTTGAGTTTCGCCTGGACGGACTGGGCGAACAATGGAGCTCGACCGGCATCATCGGCTCGACAGTCCTGAACCGGCTCAAGGAGGGGGACTATGCCCTTCATGTGCGCCCCAAGGTGGGTGAGAGCTATGGCAGCGAAGCCGTGCTGCGCTTTTCGATCGAGCCCCCATGGTACCGGACACGCGGCGCCTACATGGGCGCGGGAGCCTTCGCCTGCCTGCTCTTTGTGGTCCTCGTCCTTGTGCCCATGCAGGCGGAGCGACGCCAACAACGCAAGCTGCAGGCCCTGGTGGCGATCCGTACGCGCGAGCTGAAGGAGACCAACGAGCAGCTGCGCGTGCTGGTGGACGAAACGCGACTCAAGGCGGCAGCCCTGGAGGAGAGCGAAGACCGTTACCGGCGCCTCAGCTCGGAGCTCGAGCAGCGCGTGCACGACCGGACGGAGGAACTCCAGAATCGCATCCAGGAGGTGGAGCGGCTCAACATAGACCTTCAGGACAGCCATGCCGAGACTGCGCGCGCGGCGGCGCGCCTCCAGGAAGTCAACGCCAACCTCCTCGTGGCCAACCACGAGCTGGAGTCCTTCTCCTACTCGGTGTCGCACGACCTGCGCGCCCCGCTGCGCAACATCACCGGTTTCATGGAGCTCCTCGGCAAGCGTGTGCGCCAGCTCGAGGAAAAGGAGAGCGACCGCTACCTCGACATCGTCGTTTCCGAGGCGCGTCGCATGGCGGCGCTGATCGACGACCTACTGACCTTCTCCAGGGTGGGCCGCACCGAGATGAAAATGCAGGAGGTTCGCCTGGACCGCCTCATTGAGGAGGCGAAGAGGGAAATGGGGGAGGACTTCAAGGGGCGTGAGATCGAATGGAAGGTGTCGCCCCTGCCGCCGGTCCTGGGCGACAAGGTACTGCTGAGGCAGGTCGTCATCAACCTGCTGAGCAACGCAGTCAAATTCACGCGCCGCCAGCCCAAGGCCATCATCGAGATTGGCGTGAGCCCGATGCCCGCCAACCCGACACAGGCCTGCTTCCACGTGCGCGACAATGGTGTGGGATTCAATCCTCGCTACATCGACAAGCTCTTCCGTGTGTTCCAACGCCTGCACACGCCGAG
>JAHFTI010000281.1 GCA_023265535.1 Opitutaceae bacterium | reverse complement strand
CTCGACGGGCAGCCCTGGTGGTTCGGCTTCTCCCATTTTCATGTCGGCGAGAACAAGAGCCTCTGGGTGGCGGTGCTGATTCCCGAGGCCGACCTGGCCGCACAGGTCCGCGTGCAGCAGGAGACGGTCCTCGGCGTCGGGCTCATTGCCTGGGTGGTGGCCATCGTCATCGGCGCCCTGCTGGCCCGCCACATTTCCAAGCCGCTGAGTGAGCTGTCCGCGCAGGCCCGCCGCATCGCCGCCCTCGAGCTGGAAAAGCCCGCGGGCGTGCAAAGCTCCCTGCGCGAGTTGCGGCATCTCGCCGAAACGCTGGAGCAGACCCGTGAGACCCTGCGGCTTCGCATCGCCGAGCGGGAGCGCGACAGGCAGGCCCTGGCGCAGAGCGCGGAACAGCTGCGCACCCTTTCGGAAAACAGCCCCGACATCATCCTGCGTTTCGACAGCGCAGGGCGCCATCTCTACGCGAATCACGCCCACGAGCGCGCCACTGGCTTCCGCCAGTCGGAGATCCTCGGCAAGACCCTGCAGGAGGTCGGCTATCCCGCTGCGCTCTCCGCCACCTGGCAGGCCGTCCTCCGGCGTGTGCTCAGCAGCAGGCAGCCTGAAAGCATCGAGTTCCTTTATCCCACGCCGCACGGGGATCGCCACCTGGAGTCGCGCGTGAGTCTCGAGCCTTCCGCGGATGGAGCCGAGACCGTCCTGGTCGTGGTCCACGATGTGACCGAACGGGTCGAGGTGGCTGCGGCTCTGCGCCGCGGGGAGGCCCGCTACCGCTCGCTCATCGAGGCTGCCTCGGTGGGCATCATCGTCCAGGACCGCCGGCAGATCCTCTACGTGAACCCGGCCGCCTCGCGCATCCTGGGCTACGAGGGCCGCGAAATCGACCGTCCCATGGAGGAGCTGTGTGTCGATCCCGCGCAGCCCTCGCGCCTGCGGACGGCCTGCGAGTGTGCCGAGCGCGGCGAGTTTCCCCCCGCCATGGAGGACTGGCAGTTGCGCCGTCCTGACGGGAAGCTGGTCTGGGTGCAGTCCAGCGTGATCGCCATCGAGTGGGACGGGGCGCGTTCGCTGCTCTGGTTCCTGCGGGACGTGACGGAACTGAACGCCGCCCGGGCCGGCCAGGTCCAGCTGGAGTCGCAGCTGCGCCAGTCCCAGAAGCTGGAGGCCTTGGGGCTGCTCGCCGGCGGCATTGCGCACGACTTCAACAACCTGCTCCAGGTGATCGGCGGCAACGCACAGCTGGGGCTGCTCCCCGACAGCACCGACCAGGACCGTGTGCTCGCACTCGAGGAGGTCTCAAAAACCTCGCAAAGCGCCCTCAAGCTCACCCGCCAGCTCCTGAGCTTCAGCCGCCGCCAGGCCCTGGTGCGGCACGAACTCGACCTCAACAGGTTCCTGGAAGAGAGCCTCACCCTGCTGCGGCGCGTGCTGCCCGAGTCCATCCATACGCGCCTGCTCTGCGGTGATGAGCCGGTGCTGGTCAATGCGGACGACAACCAGCTCGAGCAGGTGCTGATGAACCTCTGCATCAACGCACGCGATGCCATGAAGGGCAGGGGCGAGCTCCTGCTCGAATGCAGGCTGGTGTCGCTCGAGGCGGATCAGGCGTTGCGCCTGGGTCGGCCGGCGGGCACGGACATGGCGTGGTTCGCGGTCAGCGACACGGGGCACGGCATGGACCAGGCCACGATCCAGCGCATCTTCGAGCCCTTCTTCACCACGAAATCCCGCGAGAACGGCACAGGCCTCGGTCTCTCCGTGGTGTATGGAATCATCGAACAGCACGGGGGACGCATCGAGGTGTCGAGCCAGCCCGGCAAGGGCAGCCGCTTCGAGATCTTCCTGCCCTGCCTCGATCCCGCCCAGGCCCGTCCCAAGGACACGACCGCCGAGGATGCCCCAGCGGAGCAGGAGATCCGCCTTGCAGGCACCGTCCTGCTCGCCGAGGACAATGATTCCATCCGCAAGCTGGGAGTCTCGCTGCTGGAACGCGCCGGTGCGAAGGTCATCGAGGCGCATGACGGGCTCGAGGCCCTGGAGCTGTTTCATGCCGACGCGGGCAGGCAGATCGACCTGCTCTTCTTCGATGTGATGATGCCGCGCATGGGCGGCTACGAGGCCGCCCGCCAGTGCCGGAAGCTTCGGCCCGACATCCCCATCCTTTTCACCAGCGGCTACGCTGCGAGCTCGCTCAACACCCAGGAGGCTGTGCCCGAGGGGGCCCTCATGCTTCACAAGCCCTACAGCAGGGCGAAACTCATGGAGCACCTGAGGGACCTGCTGCCTGGGCGTGGCTGATCCCTCCTGATCCTGCCCGATCCAGTCGGATCGGCGTGGCGTCCGGGCTGGGGCAACCCGTGTTGAGCACCCCAAAGGGCCTTCCCGTGGCCCATGAAGCCGACGGGAAGGGCCCTCTTGTCGAGGCTAGTGGATCCAGACGGTCATCGGGTGGAGGCCTCGGTTGTTCCAGGCGAAATAGGGAATGGCCTCGACGCCCTCCATGAGCCGCAGCGTGGTCACGCCGCCAAACAGGTCGGGGCGGAACTGGGTGGTGATGCCGGCGCGGCGCGGGATGCCCAGCTTGGACAGGTCCGGGGTGCCGTTGACCGATTCGACGCAGTACACGATCGGGCCGCGCTCATAGGCGACCTGGCCCTGGGTGGCGGCGATCCTCTCGTTGCCGCGCACCACCTGCACGGGCATGTGGAAGTCGATCTCGACCTTGTCGCCATGCGCCCACTCGCGCTCGACGACCACGTAGCCCTTCTGCAGGGCCGTCTCCACGCGCCGACCGTTGACGCGCACCTTCCAGGAGCAGTCCGTGGGGGGCTCGTAGGAGTAGAGGTCGGAGGGCACGGGGACGCCCTGGACCCAGCCCGGGATGCGCAGGTGCAGCGTGAAGGTGGCGGGGGCCGCCAGGGTCAGGGCCAGGCGGGTGTATCCTTTCCATGGATACTGCGTGTCCTGCGCGAGGCCGACCTCGGCGCCGCCCACGGTGGCCCTGCCCTCGCTGTGCGCGTAGAAGTTCACATAGAGGTTCCTGTCGCGCACGGCGTAGAAGCTGCCGGAGAGGGCGGCCAGGGTGCGCATCAGGTTGGGCGGGCAGCAGGCGCAGCCGAACCAGGGGGCCCGGCCGGCGTGCTCATGGTTGTTCTTCGCCTTGCCGTCGTAGGAGAGGGGGTTCGGGTAGAAGAAACGGTCGCCCGAGTGTGAGACGCCGCTGATGAACCCGTTGAAGGCGGTGCGCTCGAACACGTCCATGTACCTGGCCTCGCCCGTGAAGAGGAACATGCGGTGGTTCCAGTTCATGAAGGCGAGGGCGGCGCAGGTCTCGTTGTAGCCGTCGTGCGGGAGCTCGTAGTTGGCGCCATAGGCCTCGCCTCGTGCGAGCGCGCCCGTGCCGCCCGTGAGGTAGAGTTTTTTCGAGACGACGTTCTCCCAGATCCTGCCGATGGCGTTCAGGTAGCGCGTGTCGCCCGTGAGGGCGGCCACGTCCGCCATGCCCGAGTACATGTAGTTGGCGCGCACCGCGTGGCCGACAGCCTCGTCCTGCTCGACCACGGGCCTGTGGCGCTGGCTGTAGTCGGGGCCCGTGGGGCCGCGTGCCTCCAGGAAGATCTGCGCGAGCTCGAGCCAGCGCCTGTCGTTCGTGACCCCGTAGAGTTTAACGAGGCCCATCTCCACGATCTGGTGGCCGGGGGCGATGCGCAGCTTGCGGTCGCCGAAATCCTTCCAGAGCAGCTCGGCGTTTTTCAGGCAGATGTCGAGCAGCGTGCGCTTGCCCGTGGCGCGGAAGTGGGCGACGCCCGCCTCGTAAAGGTGGCCTGCGTTGTAGAGCTCGTGGCTCAGCTCGGGATCGAGCATCCAGCGCTCCTGGTGCACCTACTTGTGTCCCGGCGTGTCGGGGTGCATGGTGCGGAAGGTGTAGAGGTAGCCGTCGGGTTCCTGCGCGGCGGCGATGCGGGCGATCCAGCCGTCGAGCGTGGCCTCGAGCGCCGGGTCGCGCTGCATGCTGAGCATGTAGGAGGCTCCCTCGATGGACTTGTAGGCGTCGGTGTCGTCGAAGGGGTAGATCGTGGGCGGCTTGATCTGGAAGCCCTTCTCCCCGGCGGCGCGTCGGCGCATGACCTCGGCGGCGAGGTCGAAGTTCCTCAGGCGGCCGGACTCCTCGCACTGCCGCATGGCGAAGGGGAGGGTGACCTTGCGGTTGACCTCCTGCTTCTGCTGCCAGAAACCGCCGGTGATGCGCACGGAGGTGAAGGGCACGGGCTGGAAGGGGTAGTCGGCTGCCTGGGCGAGGGCGCACGCGGCAAGCCCGGCGAGGAGGAGGGTCGCTTGTTTGAGCATGGGAGGCGGGGCTGGGTGGGGTGGACCTATTCCTTGGCGGGTTGCAGCGAGAAGGGCGAGTCGGACACAAGGATACAGTAATCCTTCACCCGGCCGGGCGTCCTGGGGCCGCCGGCGCGCGGCAGGTAGCGGAGTGCGTGCAGGGGCACGCTTTCGCCCAGGTCAATCACGACGCGATGGGGGAAGCCGGGGGCTCCCTCGCCACGCTGGGTGCCCCAGTGGGAGGAGCTCTGGCCGTCCAGGAGGTTCTCGGCGTCGGTGCCCGAGCCGAGTGCGTCCTCGCTGTCCACCCAGAGGACCTTCCATTTCTCCTTGGAGAGGGACTGTCCGGAGGCGTCCACGGCGTCGAGCTCGGCGACGGCGACGAAGTTCTCGCCGTCCAGGGAGCTTTGGGCCTCGAAGCAGACGTAGCGCCCGCGCGTGCCCTGTGCGAGGGGGATGGGTTGCCACTGGGTGTCGCTTGCGAGCACACCCGCCGCCACGCGGGTGGAGCCCGCCTCGCTGAAGGTGCCGGTGGCGCGACTGCGCCTGGCGAAGTCCTTCTCGGGGTGGAGCTCATCCAGGATGGGCTTGGTGAGACCGGCGAGCCGCGTCTCCACGGGCCCGAGTAGGTCCAGCACGACGACCTCGTTGCGGCCCTCGCGCAGCCAGGGGCCTGGGAGGTACATGGTCTGCGTGGGCCCGATGTTCCAGAAGCGGCCGAGGCAATGGCCGTTCACCCAGACCACGCCCTTGCCCCAGGTGCGCAGGTCCAGGAAGGTGTCTCCCGTGCGGGCGAGCTCGAAGCTGCCGCGCCAGAAGGCGGCGCCGGCGGCCCTTGTAGTGGAATACTTGATACCGGCCAGGTGGCCGGCGTCGAGGCGCAGCGCGAAGGTCTGCCAGCCGCGCAGCTCGGTGGCGTCGGCCTTTCCGGGGGCCAGCATGACGCGTCCCAGGAGGCCCTTGCGGTCGAAGACCTCGCGGCCGAAGTTCACGCGGCCCATGGCCTCCACGAGGAGGTCGAGGCGTGCGGGCCGGGTGCGCGCGGGGAGCCGCACGCTGAGGCGCTTGCTGCGCCGGTCCATGACGCCCGCCTGGACGCCGTCGACCAGGACCCAGGCGAAGTCGTGCACCCCGTCCGCGGTGAGGGTGGCGGCCTCGCCGGCGGGAAGCGTGGTGCGGTAGAGGCTCAGGCCCCGGCTCTGGTTGCGCAGCTCCATGGGCAGGGGGACCTCGCTCACGACGGGTGCGGGCAGGTCCTGCAGCACGGGGGCGCTCTCCTCGAGGACGAAGGCGGGGATCGCGATCACCGGGTTGGCAGGCGGCGCGGCGGGGATCTCCTCGCCGGGTTGTAGGTACTTCCTGAATACGTCGAGGAAGGCGTCGAACTTGGGCGTGCGCCAGCCGGCCTCGCTGATGGGGGCGTCGTAGTCGTAGCTCGAGGTGTCGGGGCTGAACGGGCGGTCGGCGCCCGACCAGAGGCCGAAGGAGGTGCCGCCGTGGGCCATGTAGATGCTGAAGGAATGGCGGTTCGCGAGCATGTAGTCCAGGTCGGCGGCGATGGGGCCGATGGCTCCGGTGCGGTGCTTGCGGCCCCAGGTGTCGAACCAGGCGGGATAGTACTCGCCGTTCATGAGGGGCCCGGTGGGCTGCACCTTGCGCAGGGCCTCGAAGGCGCGCTTGGCGGCGCCGGCG
>JAHFTI010000280.1 GCA_023265535.1 Opitutaceae bacterium | reverse complement strand
TGAGAGGGCCTTGACCCGCGACGCCACCGGGTCCAGAGCCAAGCCAGCATGCAACTCATCCCCGAAGAGGAAGAATTCCTGAAGGCCCTGGTGAAATCCGCCCGTCAGCGCATCCACCAGGTCAAGTGGGTGGACCGCGATGGCACGCAACGCCTCACCCTGCTCAGCCAGGCCGAGTCGGCGCAGGTCAACGCCATCGCGCGCAGGCTCAAGACCAATCCCTCGGACGTCCTGCGCCAGGCGGCGCACATCCCTGTCTCAAAGCCGGGCCCGAAGCTCGCCGACCAGACGGCCGGCCCTGTCACGGACCTCGGGAATGGCTGAGGCCGCGTAAATCTTGGGGCGGAAGGGGTCATGCTTTACCTTTTACCCGCCTGCCGCTCCAGCTCCCTTGTTTCGAACGGCGCCAGGAAAGCACCGCCGATCTGGGACAGCCAATCGGTAGGCCTCCCCATCAGGCGCCGAAGACAGCTCATATTTTATACACCCCATTAGGCCGCACACTGTCTGCGCCCTTTGGCCCTTCCGCTAGAAAAACAGCGTGGGGCGGCGCCACCTCTGGTGCTAGTCATCGTCTAGCTCGCAACACAGCTGCCTGCCCCCAGGCACGTCACCCAGGCAATTTCTCCCCATGAATACCCGCCGCAGCTTCCTCAAGACCGGTCTCGCCCTCGGCGCCTCCGCCGCAGTGCTTCCCTCCCTCGCCCAGGCAGTCGCCGTCGAACAGCCCTCCCCCGCCGCCAACGCGGCCGCCAAGGACGCCACCAAGGAAAAGTCCGTGCTCGTCGCCGTGCGCGAGGGCAGCCGCGCCGCCATGCTCGACAAGGCAATGGCCGAACTCGGCGGCATCGGCCGCTTCGTCAAGAAGGGCCAGTTGGTCGTCATCAAGCCGAACATCGGCTGGAACGCCACCCCCGAGCGCGGCGCCAACACCCACCCCGAGCTGGTCGGCGCCATGGTGAAGCTGTGCCGCGACGCCGGTGCGGCCCGCGTGGTCGTCTTCGACAAGACCTGCGACAAGTGGACCGACACCTATTCGCGCAGCGGCATCGAGGCCGCCGTGAAGGCCGCCGGCGGCGAGATGGCCCCCGGCAACGATGAATCCTGGTACAAGGACTGCGAATTCCCGAAGGGCAAGATCCTCAAGTCCGGCAAGGTGCACCGCCTGGTCCTCGAGGCCGACGTGTTCATCAACATGCCCGTGCTCAAGCACCACAGCGGCTCCCTCGTCACCGCCTCCATGAAGAACCTCATGGGCGTCATCTGGGACCGCGGCTTCTACCACAAGGCCAGCCTGCACCAGTGCATCGCCGACTTCGTCACCTTCCGCGCACCCGACCTCAACATCCTCGACGCCTACCACCCGATGTTCCGCCACGGCCCGCGCGGCAAGACCGTCGAGGACGTCGTCGAGAAGCGCATGCTCTTCGCCTCGACCGACATCGTGGCCATCGACGCCGCCGGCGCCAAGGTGCTCGACCGCGAGCCCACGCAGGTCACCCACATCGGCATGGCCCAGGAGCTCGGCCTCGGCGTCATGGACCTGAGCAAGGTTGACATCCGCCGCCACAGCCTGGCCTGAGCACCGCCGGCACTGCAGCGGGGCCGCAACGGCCGCCAACTTGTGTAGTTGTGCGGCCACTACACCAGGGCGCCCGCCCCGCGGGCACCGCGTAGGCCCCACGCCGCAGCCGGGTTCGCCGAATTTCCCCATGTCACAGCACGACGACGCACACGACCACGACCAGACGCCTGTCCACTGGCACAAGCACCTGCGCGTCGTTGCGGCACTGCTCCTCATGGCGGGCCTCACGGCGGCGCTCGTGGACTTCCGCGAGCTCATGCCTGTGCGCGCGGGACATTGGCTGGCCTCGGTGCAGGTCGTGCCGGCGCTGCTGGCGCTGCTCAGCGGGGCGCTCGTGCCCGCGCTGATCCTTGCCGGCCTCCTGCTCGCGACCCTCGTGGCGGGGCGCATCTACTGCTCAGTGCTGTGCCCGCTCGGCATCCTGCAGGACGTCGTGAGCCGCCTGGCCCGCCTCTTCAGGCAACGCCGCAAGCCCCTGCCCTTCGCCCGCGAACAGGCCTGGCTGCGGCACGGCTTCGTGTGGGGTTCGGTGCTCGCGGCCCTCGCCGGCTGGGGCACCTTTGCCCTCACGCTGCTCGACCCCTACAGCAACTACGGCCGCTTCGCCTCCACCCTCTTCCGCCCCGTGCTGACCTGGACCAACAACCAGGTCGTCGGCCTGACCGAGGCCCTCGGCTGGACCAGCGTGTACCGCGTCGACCTCCCCCTGCCCGGCCTGGGCGCCCTGCTTTTCCCCGCGGCCCTGCTCACGCTCATTGTAGTGCTCGCGGCACTACGCGGCCGCCTCTGGTGCAACACCGTCTGCCCCGTCGGCACCGTGCTCGGCTGGATCTCGAAACACGCCGCCTTCCGCATCGGCATCGACAGCTCCTCCTGCACCAGGTGCGCCCAGTGCATCCGCTCCTGCAAGGCCCAGTGCATCGACCTGCGCGCCGGCCAGGTGGACTTCAGCCGCTGCGTGGCCTGCTACAACTGCGTGAGCGTGTGCGACGAGCGCGGCATCGGCTACAAGTGGAGCTGGGGACGGAGGACGGGCAAGGGGAACACCCTCGCAGGCACGGGCAACCCCGCCACAGCCGGGCATGCCGGCGGCACCACGCGCATCACCCCTGCCAAGACCACGGGAGCCCTCACGGGCAACGACAGCACGTCCACCGGTCCCCGCAACCCTGAACGCCGAAAGCTCCTCCGCGACAGCGCGCACGGGCTCATCGCCGGCAGCGGCCTTGCCCTGCTCGCCCGCGAAGTCCGCGCCCAAGGCAGCGGCACCGGCACCGCCGAGCCCACGGCCGACGCCTATCCGGCCGAGGCCCCTTCCCCCTCGACTTCCTCCACGGTCCCTGGCTCCCAGTCCGCCGCCTCCACGACCACCCCGCCCGCCAGCCCCGCATCCGCCCAGGCCCAGCCCGCCCCCGCCCGCCCCGCCAGCCTCGGCGTCACGCCCCCCGGCTCGCGCAGCGTGCCACGCTTCCTCGCCCGCTGCACCGCCTGCCAACTCTGCGTCAGCGCCTGCCCCAAGCACGTGCTCCAACCCGCACTCTTCGAGTACGGCCTGAAGGGCTTCATGAAGCCCCGCCTCGATTTCACCGCCTCCTTCTGCGACTACGACTGCCGCGCCTGCGCCGAGGCCTGCCCGGACGGGGCGATCGACCTGCTCCCCATCGAGGAAAAGCAACTCGAGCAGATCGGCCTCGCGCGCTTTTATGAGGACCGCTGCATCGTGAAGGTGAAGGGCACCGACTGCGCCGCCTGCTCGGAGCATTGCCCCACCAAGGCCGTCGAGACCATCCCTTTTGGCGTCAACCTGCGCCTGCCCCAAGTCAACGAGAGCCTCTGCATCGGCTGCGGCGCCTGCCAGTTCGCCTGCCCCGTGCTGCCCGAAAAGGCCATCATCGTCACCGGCCTGCAGCAACACGGCCTCGCAGTCCGCACCCAGGAAAAGCCCTCCGCCCCCGCCCCCAAGGCCCCGACCGGCGACTTCCCGTTTTGAGGCACAGGCCTGCTGCCACCTTGCAAAACTCCCATGGGACTAGGATGCTTGTGGCAAATGAACGCGCAGGAAGTGATCAATCAAATCAAGGTCCTTCCTCCTGAGGAACAGGCCAGGGTGTTTGATTTTGTCCAGGAGACCTGCTCCCTCCCTGAAACAGCGGAGCGGCAGTTCAAGGCGGCCGCCAAGTGGGCCTTTGAGGAACACTCGGAGCTAATGAAGCGGCTGAGCCAATGAAAGAGCCCCGTTTCCTGACTTCTGAACAGATCCGCGCCCTGCATCATACCTCGTTGGAGCAACATGGAGGACAGGACTGGATCCGTGACGAAGTCGCCTTGGAAGGCGCATTGGCTCAACCCCAACATGTCCTGCACTATGGTCAGGGAAGCATCTTCGAAATAGCTGCCGCCTACGCATTCCACTTGGCTGAAGCTCAAGCCTTTCTTGATGGCAATAAGCGAACGGGCATGGCAGCCGATCTTGTCTTACCTTCGACTCAATGGAGTCACCATCCGCCAATCCACGAATGAGCTTCATTCGGCAATGCTCGCGATGGCTGAACGTAGCATGACCAAATCAGAGTTTGCCCAGCTGCTATATAGCCTCTCCAGCCTGAGGTACTGAGCCCCATCCCCCCGGGCACGCAAGCTGCTGGGAAATGGCAATTGCTTTTGACCGACCCAGCATGGGCCTTTATGGTCACCGTTCCATTTTCTTATATGCCGACCATCATCTACACCAAGACCGACGAGGCTCCCGCGCTGGCCACCTACTCCCTACTCCCGATCGTCCAGGCTTTTACGAAGCACTCGGGCGTCTCGGTGGAGACGCGTGACATCTCGCTCGCCGGCCGCATCCTGGCGCTCTTCCCCGAGCTGCTCAGCCCCGCCCAAAAGGTCGCCGACCACCTCTCCGAACTCGGAGCCCTCACCCTCAAGCCCGAGGCCAACATCATCAAGCTTCCCAACGTCAGCGCCTCGGTCCCCCAGCTCAAGGCCGCCATCGCCGAGCTGCAGAAGAAGGGCTACCCGCTTCCCGACTACCCCGAGGCCCCCAAGACCGACGCCGAGAAGGACGCCAAGGCCCGCTACGACAAGGTCAAGGGCAGCGCCGTCAACCCCGTCCTGCGCGAGGGCAACTCCGACCGCCGCGCCCCCAAGGCCGTCAAGGAATACGCCCGCAAGCACCCGCACTCCATGGGCAAGTGGTCCCCCGACTCCAAGACCAACGTCGCCACCATGGGCAAGGATGACTTCTTCTCCAACGAGAAGTCCGTCGTCGTCCCCGCCGCCACCAGCGTGCGCATCGAATGGGTCGGCACCGATGGCAGCGTCAAGGTCCTCAAGGACAAGACCACCCTCAAGGCCGGCGAAATCCTCGACGGCACCGTCCTGCGCAAGAAGGCCCTCACCTCCTTCCTCGAACAGCAGATCGCCCGCGCCAAGGCCGAGGGCCTCCTCTTCTCGCTGCACATGAAGGCCACCATGATGAAGGTCTCAGACCCCATCATCTTCGGCCAGGCCGTGCGCGTCTTCTTCAAGGACCTCCTCGCCAAGCACGCCGACACCCTCGCCGGCCTCGGCGTCGACCTGAACAACGGCTTCGGCGACCTCGTCGCCCGCCTCGACAAGCTCCCCGCCGACAAGAAGGCCGAGATCGAGGCCGACATCCAGGCCGCCTACGCCGCCGGCCCCGCCATCGCCATGGTCAACTCCGACAAGGGCATCACGAACCTCCACGTCCCCAGCGACGTGATCGTCGACGCCTCCATGCCGGCCATGATCCGCAGCTCCGGCCAGATGTACAACGCCCAGGGCAAGCTCCAGGACACCCTCGCCGTGATCCCCGACAGCTGCTACGCCGGCGTGTACCAGGTCACGATCGACTTCTGCCGCAAGAACGGCGCCTTCGACCCCCGCACCATGGGCAGCGTGCCGAACGTCGGCCTCATGGCGCAGGCCGCCGAGGAATACGGCTCCCACAACAAGACCTTCCAGGTCGCCGCCGCCGGCACCGTGCGCGTCGTCGACGAGGCGGGCAAGGTCCTCCTCGAACACAGCGTCGACGAGGGCGACATCTGGCGCGCCTGCCAGACCAAGGACGCCCCCGTGCAGGACTGGGTGAAGCTCGCCGTCAACCGCGCGCGCGCCACCGGCACCCCCGCCTTCTTCTGGCTCGACGAGAAGCGCGCCCACGACGCGCAGATCATCGCCAAGGTGAAGACCTACCTGGCCAACCACAACACCCAGGGCCTCGACATCCGCATCCTCCCCCCGGCCGCCGCCACGCAGCTCACCCTCGAGCGCCTCAAGGCCGGCCAGGACACGATCTCCGTCACGGGCAACGTGCTGCGCGACTACCTCACCGACCTCTTCCCGATCCTCGAGGTCGGCACCAGCGCCAAGATGCTCTCGATCGTCCCGCTGATGAACGGCGGCGGCCTATTC
>JAHFTI010000279.1 GCA_023265535.1 Opitutaceae bacterium | reverse complement strand
CCTACCCCCTCCAGAAGAAGGGCCACACGCTCGAGTTCCTCCGCGAGATCTCCCACCTGCGCCCGCGCTCCAACCTCTTCGGCTGCATCTTCCGCGTGCGCTCCCGCCTCGCCTACGCCATCCACCAGTTCTTCCAGGAAAAGGGCTTCGTTTACGTGCACACCCCCCTGATCACGGGCAGCGACTGCGAGGGCGCCGGCGAGATGTTCCGCGTCACCACCCTCGACCTCAAGAACGTGCCGAAGCTGCCGGACGGCTCCATCGACGCCGCCCAGGATTTCTTCAAGCGCCCCACCTTCCTGACCGTGTCCGGCCAGCTCGAGGCCGAGGCCTTCGCCTGCGCCTTCTCCAAGGTCTACACCTTCGGCCCCACCTTCCGCGCCGAGAACTCCCACACCTCCCGCCACGCCAGCGAATTCTGGATGATCGAGCCCGAGATGGCCTTCACCAACCTCGCCGGCAACATGGACATGGCCGAGGAATTCGTGAAGTACCTCATCCGCGACGCCCGCACCCACTGTGCCGACGACCTCGAGCTCTTCTCCAAGTTCGTCGACAAGGAGCTGCTGCAGCGCCTCGACTTCGTGCTCGAGCGCCCCTTCAAGCGCATCAGCTACACCGAGGCCGTCGAGCTGCTGAAGAACTGCGGCCACACCTTTGAGTACCCCGTCGAGTACGGCATCAACCTCCAGTCCGAGCACGAGCGTTACCTCACCGAGCAGCTCTTCAAGTGCCCGGTCACCGTCTACAACTACCCGAAGGAGATCAAGCCCTTCTACATGCGTCTCAACGACGACAACGCGACCGTGACCGCCATGGACGTCCTCGTCCCTGGCATCGGCGAGATCGTCGGCGGCAGCCAGCGCGAGGAGCGCCTCGACGTGCTGCTCGCCAGCATGGAGCGCCACCACCTCGACCCGAAGGACTACGAGTGGTACCTCGACCTGCGCCGCTTCGGCTCCGTGCCGCACGCCGGCTTCGGCCTGGGCTTCGAGCGCATGCTCATGTTCGTCACCGGCGTGGCCAACATCCGCGACGTCATCCCCTTCGCCCGCACGCCCGGCAACGCCGCCTTCTGAGAGGGCCTCCGCCGCCGACAGGCTGCACCGACGCGGCGCCCGGCCAAGGGCGCCGCGTCTTGCGTATCCACCTTTTAACTACATGAATCCCACCATCCCGGCGCTCGTCTTCCCTGCGATCTCGCTGCTGTTCCTCGCCTACACCAACCGCTTCCTCGGCCTGACCGCCGTGGCCCGGCACATCCTGAAGGAACACATGCTCGCCCCGCAGCCTCACTGGGAGGTGCAGCTCATCAACATCCGGCGCCGCCTGCACCTCATCCGCCAGATGCAGCTCGCCGGCCTGGCCTCCATCATCCTCGCCGCGCTCTCCATGGGCGCCGTCGTGAACGGCTTCGACAAGCTGGGCCAGGGCATCTTCGTGGCCTCCCTCGCCTGCTTCATCACCTCGATGGGAATCTGCGTGCACGAGATCAAGCTCTCCATCGACGCCATCGAGGTGGAGTTCAAGCGCGGCAAGGTCCCCGGAGTCTGAACCGAAAACCTGCCCGTGCCGCCGCGGTCGCCTTCTAGTGCTTCGGCGGCGGGTCCTGCTTGATCGTGTCGCCCTTGCGTTTCACCTGAATCGCACTGTTGACCGCCCTGGGCTGCGCCGGGGTGATGTTGAGGCCGGGATTGTCCACGAGCCTCATGAGCTCCGCGCCCGCAAACAACACGGAACCAAAGAAGGTCGTGTCGGAGCCCGCGCCGCGGTTGTGGTAATAGTTCATGTCGTTCGCGTACGTCGTGCCCTCGCAGATTCCCTTCACGCGACCATCAGGCAGCACCTGCGTGGCCACCCCGTTCCAGCCGATGATCGCCGACGTGGTGTAGAGCGGGCTCAGCCAGCCCTCGTTCACGCCGCGTGCGATGGCATACACGAACATCGCACTGGCGGAGGTCTCGAGGTAGCTGTCATTCCGGTCGAGCATGTTGTGCCACAGGCCGCTCGCGTCCTGCAGCTCGACCAGCGCCCGCACGTGCGAACGGTAGATGTGGAGCACCTTGTCCCGCCCCGGGTAATTGGCGGGCAGCACACTGAGCAGTTCCGTCATCGCCATCGCCGCCCAGCCATTGGCGCGCCCCCAGTAGAAGCGAGGGGAGTAACCCTCGGCGTTCTCGCTCCAGCCGTGCGCATAGAGCCCCTTGCGCTCGTCGAAAAGGCGCGCCGAAAGCTGCACCACCTGGCGCACCGCATCGTCGAAGTACTTGTTCTCGCCCGTGTACACTCCCATGTGCGCCAGGAAGGGAATGGACATGTAGAAATCATCGGTCCACACGGCGACCGGCTGCGGGCGCTCACGGGCCAGGCTGCCATCCGCGAGACGGAACTGCCCATGCGAGATGTACTCGTCCACCACCTTGATCCAGGCGGCATAGCGCTCGTCCTGGTGCTTCTGCTGCGTCTTGACCAAGGCGAAGCTGATCGCCCCGCAATGGTCCAGCGCCTGCATCTTCACCATCTTTGAAAAGGCGTTGGTCTTGCCCGTGCGCTTCTCAAGCTCCCTGAAGTAGGGCATCCACTTGAAGACAAAATCGTAAAAGCGGACATTGTGGTCGAAGTAGCGCTGGTCTCCCGTCAGGTCGTGGATGCGGCTGAACGCCGCCATGATCACTCCATTTGTGTAATCCCAGGCCACCAGGCTGCCCAGGCGCCTGTCCACCACCGCGGCCTCGCGGAAATCCTTGAGGTCGGTGATTTCAAGCCCCGTGGCGTTGTCAAATACCCGGAAGCTGCTGTCTTCCTCCACCCGCGTGCGGATGCGATCGAGGACGGCCTTGATGCCCGCGCTTTGCGGAACGGTGTAGGGCACCTCATAAGTGGCAACGATGGCCTCGCCCTTGAGCCGCTTGCCGTAATCGATGGCAGGAGCGGCAAGCGAGGTGGCGACGGGAAGAAACGCGAGTGCGGCGAGCAGGGGCGGGGGGTAAAGTTTCATCGGGGTGGCAATGACGTGGACAGGGTTCCGGAGATACACGTGGAAACACAAAATGATCAAGGGCCCGACTGCGCTCATCGTTGACACCCGCGCACCGCAAAGGCTGCCACGCCGACACAAAAAAAGAGGCCGGGCCCGCGGGGGGCTCCGGCCTCGGCTTGGATTGAACAAAGGAAATGGCTCAGGCGTAGGCGTTCAACACGCTGCCGGGACCGCGGCCCCCCTGCGGTGCCGAACCGGGCATGACTGCCTGCGGATTGACCTGCACGGTGCCGGGGATCTGCGGCGCCTTCTGACGGACGGCCAGTTCGATGCTGGCCTTGATGTCGCTGAAATGAGGCGCGTTTACGGGATTGGTGAGGGAGCCGGGTTGCTGTGTGCGAAGAGGGCTGATGGACACGATGTGAGAAGTGTTTGTTGTGCGGCGCGGAATATATACTAATGAACCTTTCGCTTTCCATAGGGTGAAGCACCCAATTGCAGTCAGGCTATCGGAACCGCTCACGCCGGCACGTGGACAGGGTGCCAGCTACCCTGTCCGGAGCGCCGGCACAGCCCGCCCCAGCTCGCCTGCCCCGCCCCGCCCCGCCCCGCCCGGGCGCGGGAACAAAAAAGCGCCCCTCCGCAAGGAAAGGGCGCTTGGCTACAAGTGGGAGGAACTCAGCGGCTCACTTCACGGCCGCCCAGACGCGATGCACATCATCATGGTCCTCGAGTTCCTGGAGGAACTCGCCGACCTCGGCGCGGCTCGTCTCGTCGAGCTCGGGATACATCTTCGCGATAAAACCGATTTCGCTCGTGACCACGGTCCAGCCGTTCTTGCCCAGCCAGGTGGAGGCCGAGTGCACGGCGGTGCGCTCCGTGGTGAAGCGGGCGCCCGTGGCGCCGGCGGGGATGTCGTCGTTCTGCTCGTGCGAGAGCGGCTCGAAATTGTCGGCGCCCGCCTCGATGGCGGCGGCCTCGAGGTCGACATTGGCCTGCGCGGTGTGCGCCTCGACGATGCCGACGTGGTCAAAGAGGAACTTGTTGCTGCCACCGGCGCCCAGGACGCCCTTGCGGAAGATCACGCGGATCTCCGAGGTGGTGCGGTTGTTGTTGTCGGTCATGACCTCCACGATCACGGGCACCTTGTGGGGCGCATAGCCCTCGAAAACGATGTGCTCGAGGGTCATCTTCTCGTCGCCGATGCCGGCGCCCTTCTTGATGGCGCGCTCGATGACGTCCCGCGTGACGCTTGCCTTGCGAGCCTTTTCAACGGCGGCGAACAGCCGCGCGTTGCTGGCGAGTTCGGCGCCGCCCAGCTTGGCGGCGACCGAAATTTCCTTAACGAGTTTCTGCACGACCTGCCCCTTCTTGAGGTTAACGATCGCGCGCTTGGCGTGGAGCCATTGACGTCCCATATTGGGTCGACGGAGCTAATGGGTCTTGTGCCCTGTGACAACACCGAAGCGCCTGAAAGGCCGCTTTTCGCATCCACCATTCCTGAGTTGTCATTTTCCGGGTTTCTGCCCCCCTTCTCCCAAACCCCGCCGGTGAAATGAAAGTCGCACACCTCGCCATCAGTGTCGTCTCCGCCACACTGGCCACCACCGCGATCATCCTGTTCCTGACACAGCGCACCGCGCGCCTGTCGGCGGAAGGTCAGCTCGTGCAGGCGCGCGCCGAGATCTCCGCCCTGGAGGCCAATGCCAAGACCTTGCGCGAGAATGTGGGCACCCTCGAAAACCGCCTCGGCGACGAACGCCGTGCCCTGGGGGCGCTCCGGAACAGCCTCGACGCCAGCGAGGCGCGCAGCGCCGATGCACGCCAGAAACTCAGCCTTGCCCAGAACCTCCTCAACCTGCGCGACGAGAACGAGCGCACGCTCAACCGCGAGATCGCCAGCCTGAACCGCGAACTGGCCGGGGCCAACACCCGCCTCGCCGAAATGGAGACCCTCCGTGCACACATCGCCCAGCTCGAGCAGGCCGTCGCCCTCGCACGCAACCCCAGCGCCCCCGACGGCCGCCCCAGTCCCGCCAGCACCCAGACCCCGCGCAGCATCCTCGCCCTGGGGCCCTCGGACAGTTTTCTCGTCGTAAACCACGGACTGAGAGACGGTGCGGTGACCGGACAGCGACTTATCATCCGCCGTGGAACCGAACTGATCGGCACCGCTCTCATCAGCGCCACCTTCGAGGACGTCTCCATTGCGCAGGTCGATCCACATTCCCTCCGTGAAGCCTTGCGCACCGGCGACGCGATAGTATTGACTCCCTGAAGCACTGTTTTTCATGAAGCACCTCCGCCTCCCCATCCTTGCGGCCCTCCTTGGCCTCTTCACCCTTCTCGCCACCGGCTGCACCAGCCGCTCGGCTGCAGACAACTCCATCCCTTGGGGCCGCCCCCAGAACTGGGAAGGCCAGATCCCCGGCATGGGCACCACGCCCGGCAGCGGCGCCCGCTGAGCCCCAGCACACGCGGCTGCCCTCCCCAGCCGCGCCCCGTCCGCCTCAACGGCCGCCCTCCCTGCGGCCGTTTTTTGCGTCTGCTGACTTCGTCACCGCACTCCCCGCCCCCTCCCCGCCCCCCACACATGCCCCACAAGGCCACCCTTCAGGACGTCGCAGTGGCCGCCGGCGTGCACCGCACCACGGTGTCGCTGGCGCTGCGCCAACACCCGCGCATTCCCAAGGAGACACGTCTGCGCATCCAGCAGATCGCCGAGCGCCTCCACTACCGCATCAACCCGCTGGTCTCGGCACTCATGCAATCGCGCCGCACCGGCAAGGGCGTGCGCCATGCCACGCTCGCCTTCGTCACCGCCTACCCCACCCGCTACGGCTGGCGCCCCGACCAGCACGACCGTCCCGACTTCTTCCCCAGTGCCCAGGAACGCGCCCGAGACCTGGGCTACAAGCTCGAGGATTTCTGGCTCGCCGAGCCGGGCATGACGCCCTCCCGCTTCTGCGATATCCTGAGCAACCGCGGCATCCACGGCCTCCTCATTGCGCGCCTTCCCCCGGGCCTCCACTCCCTCGACCT
>JAHFTI010000278.1 GCA_023265535.1 Opitutaceae bacterium | reverse complement strand
CGGGGCGCCTTTTTTGCACCCGAAGACGTCAGTGCTTGACTCTTGACACGAGACCGGACGCGTCCGGTCGCGTGTCAAGAGTCAAGCACTGACGTCTTTTGTGTCTCACCCCTTGGGCACTTTACGGTAGCTGCGCGGGGAGCTTCCGACGATGCGGTGGAAGCAGCGTGTGAAGTAGTAGGCGTCCTCGTAGCCCACCTCGGCGGCGATGGCGGCGACGGACTTGTCGGTCGTGTCGAGCAGCACGCAGGCGCGCTGGATGCGCAGGCGGATGAGGTAGTCGATCGGCGCGTAGCCGGTCTGCCGGCGGAAGAGGCTGGAGAAGTGCGGCACCGAGAGGCCGGCGGCGGCGGCCAGCTCCTTGAGCTGGTGGGCCTGGGTGAGGTTTTCGCGCAGGTGTTCGCGCACCGCGGCGATGCGGTCCGAGGCGGAGCGGGTGGCCCCTCCGTGGCGTGCGGCCTGGGCCGCCACGTTGAGCGCGGCGCGCAGCAGGATGGCTGTGCTGAGGAGGTCGGGGATCGAGTAGCCCCGTTCGAGCTCGAGGTAGATCTGCTCGATCTTGAGTGCGGTGATGCCCTCGGCGGTGATCTGGCCGAGCGAGGAGGCGGGTTCATCGGGAAAGCCGATGTGGTTGTGCCAGCTCTCCGCCTCCTCCCCGCAGAAATGCACCCAGCCGATCGTCCATGGATCCTCCGGGTCGGCACCGTACGCGTGGGGCTGGTCCGGCCGCAGCCATACCAGGTCGCCCGGCTTGACGGGCCTCTCGCCGCCCCGGCTGCGGTACCAGCCGCGCCCGCGAAGGCAGGCGATCACCAGGTGGGTGGGAGAGCCGTGCTCGCGCTCGACAAGATGCCCCTGCGCAGCAGGGAAGTACCCCGCGTCGGTCACCAGCAGGTGGCGCAGTAGGGGATGTTTCCTGGCTTCCTCGCGCACCGGCTTGGGCAGTACGGTCAGGTGCTGGCCCACGAAGCCTTCGCGTTGGGGTTTGGCAGCGAGCATGCCATCATATCCTCCAGCTTTGCCGCGCCCTGTCCATGGAATACAGTCCTTGTTTTCGCCGCTCTCTTTTCCCCTCGCGGCCGGGGCGGTATGAGGGCTGTGCTTGCCTCTTGACAGGCCACCGGCCGCGGCGGGTGAGGCAGGTCAAGAGTCAAGCACTGACGTCCTTAACCGTGGCCCCCTGTCGCCATTCAGAGGGCAGCATGGTCGTCGAGGGGCGCGAGGGCGGACCCATTTCGCCGTGGGTCAGCTGCGAAATGACCAGTTCGGCGGCGCGTGCGCCGAGCTGCCTGGGCTGCTGCAGGAAGCCGCTGAAGTGGGCCGGGGCCACTTGAAGGTTGAGGCAGAGGAAACCGTGCGTGCGGGGCACCTTGGCGCCTGCCGCCTTCATCTGCTCGAGCGCGCCGAGCCAATGGGTGAGCACGATGTCGGGTTTCTCCCTCTCGAACCAAGGCAGGAAGTGCACCGGCTTCAACTCATCGGCTTCGTCCACGACCAGCGGCGGGATTGCCGTGAGCTCGGGATGCTCATGCAGGTAGGCCAGGTAGGCCCCCACCCAGCGGCCGTGCAGGCGAGCATTGGTGCGGTGGGCAATGGCCAGGCCGGGCCTCCTGTAGCCGCGTGCGCGCGCCTGCTCCAGCGCGTTGAAGACCGTGAATCCATGGTCGGAGCACACCTTGTGGAGCGCGGGGCGCTGTATCTGGTAATCGAGATAGACCCCCGTGAAGCGCGACCAGTCCAGTTCGAGGAAATTCGGTTCGCTCCACGATGGCAGCAGGACCAGTCCCCGCACGCCCCGGTTCTGCAGGATCTGGTCCAGCCGCCTCAGGGACAGTTCGCTGCCCGGGCCGAAGACACAGTGGTCGGCGGCGAAGCCAAGCGTTGCCGCGCGCTCCTTCACACCAGCCAGCAGCTCGGAGTGGAATTGGGCTGAGCCGAAAGGGCGCTTGGGCTCGTGCAGTTCCAGCACCGCCAGCGTGCCCATCTGCTTGTCCGTGGCGCTGCGTCGTATCTGCGACATGACCTGCGCTGCAAAGGGGTGGGTCACATAGCCCACCCGCTCCGCCTCCCGCTGCACGAGCAGGCGGGTCTTCTCATTCACCCCGGCGAACCCGCGCAGGGCGTTTGAAACCGTGGCACGCGAGAGTCCGAGTGAGGCGGCGAGGCTGCGGACGGTGGGACGTGACGTGGCCATGCCCTAGCTCATAGCCGGCCCACGCCGCCCGTCGAGTATGGACTGTCCATGGCAGGTGGCAGTGCAGGCTATGGACACCCAGTAAAGGGGCGGTTCTTGACCGTGGAGCGCGGAGGCCCATCTCGGCAGCGATGCTTCGGTGGGTGGGGCGCGAAGAACTCATCGGTGGCTATCAGGGGAGGCAGGCTTGCAGGTATCCAAACTGTCCCTATTTGATACGCTCGCCGCTTCCGCCGTCGCCAGCCAAATTGTGCAGGACAGGTGATTCCCCGCCCGCTGCTCAAACGGCTTTCCCCTCCCGCCCCCGCCATGTCCTTTCCCCTCCTACATTCCCTCCACAGCGCAGCCCTGCTCTCGGTCTTCCTCTCCTCCACGCTGCTGGCAGCCACCCTGGGCGTCTCGCGCGCCACCCCGAACCTTCCGGGCAACATCGAACGTCCCCTGCGCTACCAGCCCGAGGGGCAGGACTTCGTCGTCGAGAACGGCGGCGAGTTCTTCAACCGCCCCCTCTACGGCGGCAACACGGCCTTCCGCGTCGACGCCGGCGACATGCCCGAGTTCTCCCTCTATCTCCCAGGTCATGGCGGCAACCTGCGCTTCGGTCTCCGCTTGGGCGCGTCCGCGAAATGGCTGCACGAGTGCCGCTCGATCCGTTCGCGCTACCGCCCCGGAACGATGCTGTATGAGATCCGCGATCCACTCCTCGGCGAGGGGGCCGTGCTCCGCCTCCATGCCATCGCCCTCCACGGCACCGAGGGCCTCGTGGTGAAGCTTGAGGGCACGGGCCTTCCCGCGGGCCTCGAGCTCCTCTCCGCCTTCGGCGGCCTGAGTGGCAAACGCGGCGCCCGCGATGGCGACATCGGAACCGAGGCCGTTCCGATCGGGCAATATTTCCAGCTGAAAAAGGAGTCCTGCCTCGGCAACAGCATCACCTTGGCGAAGCCCTTCGGCACGGGTTCCTTCACCTTGGATGCCAAGGCGGCCACACTCGTCGGGCAGATCCTCCCGAACGCCTCCCTCGGCCTGGCAAACGCCGAGAACTGGTCCTCCCCCGGGGCACTCCTCGAGTCCTCCCCCGCGGAAAAGACCCCGGCGTTCCCCGTGGTCCTCGGCCGCTCCCGCTTCGACGGCAAGCCGATCCATGTGCTGCTGCAGCGTGTCGCGGCGGGCTCCGGATCGGTCGCCTACGAGGAGCTCGCCACCTACCGCGAGGTCAAGTCCGAGAAGTCCGGGCTCAACAAGAACGAGGCCTCGGTCAAACTGCTGCCACCGCTTGCGCCTGCCGAGGTGGAGCGGGTGTTCGCCGAGGCGGAATCCCATTTCAAGGTCCTCCGTTCGCGGGTCAGCGTCGAGACGCCCGATCCCTTCCTCAACGCAGCCGTGTCCGCCCTGAACGTGGGTGTGGACGCCGTCTGGGATGAATCGCAGAAGGCCGTCATGCACGGCGCCATCGCCTGGCGCACCAAGCTGCTGGGCTGGCGCGGGCCCTACGCCCTCGACGCGCTCGGCTGGCACGGGCGCGCTCGCGAGCATTTCGCATACTGGGCGACGCGCCAGAACACCCAGCCCATTCCCGCCTCGCTTCCTCCCGCCGACGAGAACGCCAACCTCGCCCGCAACGAGACCGGCCTGCACAGCAACGGCGACCTCTCGAACAGCCACTATGACATGAACCTGGTGTACATCGACGCCCTGTTCAGGCACCTGCAGTGGACGGGCGACCTCGAGTTCGCCGCCACGGTCTGGCCGGTCATCGAACGCCACCTCGCCTGGGAGCGCCGCCTGTTCCGTCGCGAGTTCGGCCCCAGGCGCCTGCCGCTCTACGAGGCCTACGCGGCAATCTGGGCGAGCGACGATCTTCAGTATTCGGGCGGCGGCTCCGCCCATGGCTCCGCCTACAACCATTATCACAACCAGCAGGCCGCCCGCCTGGCCCGTCTCCTGGGCAAGGACGCCACTCCCTACGAGCAGGAGGCCTCCCTGATCGCCCAGGGCATGCGCGAACTGCTGTGGATGCCCGGCAAGGGCATGTTCGCCGAGTTCAGGGACCTCCTCGGCCTGCAACGCCTGCACGAGAGCCCCGCGCTCTGGAGCTACTATCACACGATGGACGCCGCGCTGGTGACTCCGCGCGAGGCGGACGCGATGAGCCGCTTCATGCTCGGTCACATGCGGCCGATCCCCATCCGCGGCGCCGGCGTGCCGTATCACGATTCTCCCTACATGATGCCGACCACCGATTGGATGCCCTACACCTGGTCGCTCAACAATGTCGTCCTCGGCGAGAACATGCACACCGCGCTTGGCCTGTGGCAGGCGGGCCTGCCGGACGAAGCCTACAGGATCGTCAAGGGCTCCCTCCTGGCCTCGATGTACATGGGCATCTGCCCGGGCAACGTGGGAACGATGAACTACGCCGATGTGTACCGGCGCGAATCCCAGCGCGATTTTGCCGATGGCGGGGGCATGAGTTCCCGCGCGCTGGTCGAGGGCCTCTTCGGACTGCGCCCCGATGCGCTCGCTGGGCAGCTCGTCGTTTCGCCCGGGTTGCCCTCGCATTGGAAACACGCCTCGCTGACGCATCCTGACTTTTCCCTGAGCTTCCAACGCGACGGCAACACCGATTCCTATGTCATCGGCCAGCAGCTCCCCAGGAAGCTGGAACTGGTCTTCAGGCTCACGCACCCCGGCTCCGTGAAACAGGTCCTCTCCCAGGGTGCGCCTGTCCCCTTTGTGCTCACCGAGTCAGGGGGGCTTTCGGTGAAGCTCCCCGCCGCCGGCAGCACGCAGCTGAGCATCGAGTTCGCGGCGCGCACCGCCCCTGAACAGATCGTCAAGCTGTCCGCCCCTGAGAAATTGCCTGAGGCAGGCTATGACTGGGCCCGCAAGGTGGACGGCGTGGTCGACTGTGTGGACCTCGCTGCCGCCTTCAACGCACCGGTCACCCGGATCTTCAGGAACGAATACCGCAGCCCGCGCTCTCCCTACGTGTCCCTTGCGATTCCCAAGCAGGGCATCGGGTATTGGGCCGGTCATGTGAAGGCGACGGCCGACATCGATGACAAGGGGCTGCGTGAACTCTCCGCGAAGGGCGGCGGCTTCGTCACCCTTGCGAACGGCGTGCGCTTTGCCACCCCCCCTGCACCCGGCGCGGACAACATCGTGTTCACTTCTCTCTGGGACAATTATCCCGCGGAGGCGCGCCTTCCGCTCTCGGGAAGCGCGAGGAGGATCTTCCTGCTCATGGCCGGTTCGACCAATGCCATGCAGTCCCGCATCGCCAACGGCGAGGTGCTGGTCCGCTACACCGACGGCTCGGAGGCCAGGCTCACGCTGCGCAATCCGGAGACCTGGTGGCCCATCGAGCAGGACTACCTGGTGGATGCGTATCAGTTTCCCAACTACGCCCCGATCCCCCCGCGCCTCGACCTGAGGACGGGCCAGGTGCGCATGCTGTCTCGCGAGGACGCCCTCGGACGCACCATCCCCGGCGGCGCAGCCACACTCCTTCAGCTTGAGCTCGATCCCGGTAAGGTGCTAAAGGAGCTCACCCTGCGCACGCTCTCCAACGAGGTGGTGATAGGGTTGATGGCCGCGTCGCTGGAACGCTGAGCGTCTCTGTTCCCCATACCCGCGTCTGGACCGGAATTGAACTGTCTATTCACGGGCGCCTTGAAAGCCCGGCCAGGGGAACTGATCCTGCTCCCGTATTCCATGAAGCCTTCCCCGTCTGCCCCTCCTCCTGCACCGCTCACAGGCTTCACGTCGGGGCACTTTCGCTCCGCGTGGAAGCTTGGGCCGGAGGACCAGCGTCAGGCCGATCTCGGCAACGGGTTCTTCCTGAATC
>JAHFTI010000277.1 GCA_023265535.1 Opitutaceae bacterium | reverse complement strand
GGGGCGCGGGAGACGGGATCGAGCCTCTGGGTGGGAGAGAAGGCCAGAGTGTACTGGCCGCTGGTGGGTGTGTTGTCGAAACCCACGTAGGTTTCATCCACGTAGAACTCCACGCGGGAGACGGTGATCGGATTGCTCAGGCTGTCGAAGCCGGAGACATAGGCCGTCGCTGAGAGCTGGACGCGGTCGCCTTCAGTGACCGTGGCGCCCGTGGCCGGGGCGACGATGCTCACTGAGGGAGGAGTGCCAATGGTCACCACTGTGGGAGATGGGACGGCGGCATTGCTGTTGTCCGTGGAGGAAGCGACGACGTTGTTTTTGCCGTCGTAGGCGAGGGCAACGAGTTTGTAGGTACCAGCGATCGACGGCTTCCATTCAAACTTGTAGGGATAGGAGGAGGTGGTGCCGGTCAGCACGCCGTCCACATAAAGTTCAACCTTGCCGATCTGATTGGACTGGCTGGTGGCGTTCACATCCACGGTCAGGCCACTGGTGATCACCTTGTCGATACCGACGGAGGAGTTGTTCTGCGGGGAGATGATGGCGACCTCGGGGAGGGGCGTGATCTCCGGATTGACCATGTGGAGGTTGATGACGGCGGTGCCATTCGGGGAGACCTGATTGCCATTGTTGTCGAAGGCTTTGGCCTCGACAACATGGTCCAAGGCGCTCTCACCTGGCTTGTAGATCGTCGAGTAGGGATAGTTGTAATCCGTGCCGATCAGGGCACCGTCAGCCCAGAACTCGATGCGCTGCACGAAGGCGTTGGGGCGCTGGGGGCGACCCACAGCGGAGGCCTGGAGGACCACCGAGGAGCCGCGAGGCACCAGCGTGTTGTCCAAGGGGCTCTGGATGGAAGTACCCGTGGAGAAGTAGCGCACGGCGAGGGACTTGGCGGTATTCCCAAGGCCGTCAGTCACTTCGACGTGAATGTAATACACACCGGGCTCGGGAGGAGTCCAACCCACGCGGGCGGGCTCGAGGATCGGCACCGGAAGGGCCTTGCCAATGGAAACGCCGTTGACGAAGTAATTGTAGGCGTAACCGGAGGCGGGGAAGGTGCCCTTGGCGAGCGCCGAGATCACAATGTAGGACTCGGCGGGGCCATAGGCCTCGTTGTGATAGGGGGGAATGAAGATGGAACCGATCGCAGCACTTGCCGAAAGGGAACCACCACCAAAGCCCGTTCCACCGCCAGGGAGTGAAGTGACGCCATCATTGCTGATGATCACACGAGGCGGGCGGGTGTACCCCGAACCTGGCGTGATCACCGTGATGCCAGTGATCCTGCCCGAGACTTCATCGAGCGTCACCTTGGCGGTTGCACCGGTGCCGGGATTAGCGGGCAGGATGCCGTCATTGGCGGAGATCTCGACGGAAGGGGGGGCGAGATAGACATTCTTGTCGTTCTCGGTGATACCGACTGAAACCACTGAGTAGCCGAAGCTCGCAATGGCCGCGGCGCCCTGTCCACCACCACCAGAGAAACTGATGATCGGAGCGCTGATATAACCGCCGCCGCCATTGGTGATCACCACTTCCTTGATGGATCCATACTGATCCAGATAAGCCTGGGCGGCTGCCCCCATGCCATACCCGTCGGCGCTTGTGATGGTCACCGTGGGAGCAGAGGTGTAATTGGCGCCGCCGCCCAAGACGACAATCTTGGAAAGCGAGTAGCCGAGTGTCAGCGATGCGGTGGCACCGGACCCCGAGGTGTCAGAGACGACAACGGTCGGCGAGCTAAGGTAGCCCGCACCGGGGCTGGTCACGGTAATACCCGTGATGACACCACCGACGATGGTGGGGGTAGCCGTCGCGCCCGTGCCGCCGCCGCCGCTGATGGTGATCTTGGTGTTGGCGGAATAATTGGAGCCGCCGTTGGTGACGGTGATCTTGGCGACCGAGTAGTCGACCGCGTTGACGGCGATCTCGGAGATCTCCGCCGAGAGCACTGGCCCGCTCTGTGCCTGCAGGCCCAGAGGGAGGGCAAGGATGGCGACGAGCGCCAAAATTGAGGAAAACCAGGTTTTCATTTGTGGTGCCTTTTGTTGGGCTGGATCTGGTTATCTCTTACTTCTTGCTATTGGAGCGGCGGAACCAGGAGGACTTCTTTTCCTCAGACTTGGGCTGGATCTTCTCGGCGGGGGGAAGGAGGAGGCCGTCCTGCTTGCGGTAGCCGGGCAGGTCGTTCATCTGGAGCTTCATTTCCTCGGCCTGACGCGGGTCGACCACCTGCTCGATCGTGGCGCCATCGGCGCTGACGACCTTGGCGGTGATGAAGATCAGGAGGTTCGTGGTCTCGGCATTCTTGCTCTTGTGCTTGAAGGCATTTCCGATGAAGGGAATGTCACCGAGGAAGGGCACCTTCATGATGCTGTCGGTGGTCTGCTTGCGGATCATGCCGCCGATGCCCATCGTGTAGCCGTCCTTGAGGGAGACATTGGTCTTGGCCTTGCGGGTGGCGATGATCGGAATGGCCGCGCCGCCGGCGCCGCCGAAGGTGGTCTCGCCGTTGCGCTGGCTGACCTCGGGCTCGAGCGTGAGCTTGATGAAGCCGCGGGCGTTCACCTGCGGGGTGACCTTGAGAATGATGCCGATCGGGCGGTAGGTAAAGCCTGACACCTCGAAGGTGCCGCGCTCCTGATTATAGGTGTAATTCGGGATCGGGAACTCCTCGCCGACATTGATCGCCGCCTCGGTGTTGTTGAGGGTGACGACGGTCGGATTGGACACGATACGGGTGTCGGCCAAGGTATTCAGCGCGCTGAGGATGACGCTGAAGTCCGAGGAATTGAACACGGCGTTGAGGGTGCGGGAGGTGCCGCCCGTGTTGGTGAGCTGCTGGAGGGCGTTGAGCGCAGTGCTGCCGTTGACGGCATTGGTGATCGCGGTGCCGCTCGTGACGCCGGTGGAGGTGGTGGTGCCGAGCGCGCTGTTGGTTCCGGTGGCGCTGCCCGTGGTGATCACACCATTGGTGGAGGTGACCGTGTTCGAGGTGTTCGAGCCGGTGGAGCCGGAAGTGGTGCTGCCCGCGGTCGTGCCGGAGTTCGTGCTGTTGCCCGTTGCGGTGGTGTTGGAGCTGGTGGAACCGCTGCCATTGGCAGAGGACTGGCCCTGAGTGCGGTCGTAGGTGCCAAAGTCGCCCTGTTCCGCACCGCGGACGCCGAGCTTGAAGTTCTGCAGGGAGCCCCACTTGACGCCGAGATCGCGCACGTCCTTGTCGGTCACCTCGATGAACTTGGACTCGATCATCACCTGGTCGGTGGCCTTGTCGAGGGTCTCAAGGATGGGGCGGATGCGCTCGAGGCGCGTGGGGCGCTCGGTGATGACGAGGGCGTTGCTGCGGCTGTCGACGACGATCTTGCCGCCTGCCGCGGAATCGACGAGGGAGCCGATGGTGGGCATCACATCGCCGGCGCGGGCGTAATTGAGGATGAAGAGCTCGGTCTTGGTGGGCTCCATCTGGAGGCTTTCCACGCTGACGACCTTGATGATGTTGCCCTGCTCGATGTAGGTGTACTTGGCGGGCCCGAGGACGACCTCGAAGATCTGGCGCCAAGTGACATCGCGCAGCTTGACCGAGGTCTTGCCGACGAGGGTGTCGGGGACGACGATGTTCAGGTCGAAGAGGTCGGCGACGCTGCGGAGGATCTCGCGCAGGTCCTCGTCGGGAAAGTCGACGGAGAGGGTTTCATTGCCCCCCTTTTTGACGGAGGATCCGGCCTCCTTGATCTTGACCTCGGGAGTCTCGACAGCGGGGGTCTCCTTGGCCGCGCCTGCAGGCGTGGCGGCGGGCTCCGGGGCCGGGGTGGTCGTGGGGGAGGTCGGTTCCTGGCCCTGTGCAAACGGAGCAGCGAGGGCGAGGGTCAGCGTGAGGAGAGCGCGGGTTGTCATTGGTTCTTGCCTAGTTTGATGGGGCGAGTGATTTCGGCGCGGTTGAGCCGCAGCGAAAAGGTGGTGCGTTGGATGTCGGTGAGTTCTAGTTCAAAGTCGCGGCCGTCGTAGGTGATGATGAATTTGTCACCCTTGCGCAGTTTCTTGCCGGGAAAGAGGAGGACCTGCTCCCCGGACACGAAGGCGGAGCCCGAAGGCGTGAGCTTGTCGGAAATGGTGGAGAGGAGATCGCGATCGCTGGTCGGCTTGGTGGGCTGGTTGTTGGCGGCGGCCAGCGCTGCGGCGCGGGCGGCGAGCTCGGCGGGGTCGGGCTGGTCGAAGCCAGGCGGGGTGAAGGGGCTCTTCAATTCCGCGGGCAGGGGCTGCAGGACGGGCGCTGCCGAGAGGGTTCCGGCGAGCTCCACGGTGGCCTTGCGGCGCGAGGGCGGAAGGATGTCCGAGCCGGCGGCCTGGAGGGGGACCGAGGAGAGGGCCCCCAGGGAGAGGAGAAGGAGGAGGCGGTGGTTCATGGCACGCCAACAAGGTCGAGGTTGATGCTCATGGTGAGCGGATACCCCTGTGTCTCGGCAGTGAGCGCCTGGCTGGCGCCCGCGGGGGCGAGGGAGACGGAGTTGATGCGGGAGATGTAGGTGCCGTTCTCGAGCTCGCGCAGGAAGGCGAAGGTGCGCTCATAATCCCCCTGGACGACGACGTTGAAAGTGACCGGCTTGTAGTAGGTTCCCTTGGCGGGGACCGTGTCGGACGGAATCTGACGCAGGTCGATGAGCTTGGCTCCGGTGCTGGCCTCGAGGCGATAGAAGTAGCGCTGGTTGTCTGCGAGGGCGGAGGCTGTGGCCACGCGTTTCTCGAGCTTGCGCGCCGACTCGAGCAGCAGGTCGTACTGTTCCTTCAGGTGGGCGGAGTTGCTGATGTTCTGATTGAGGCGATCCACCATGCTGGTGTTGGTGCCCAGCGTGGCCTCCGCCTCGGGGATGGCATCGGAGCGGAGGTAGGCGAACACGAGGACGCCGAGGCTGAGGACAAAGCACGAAACCCCCACCGGATTCTTCCGGAGCACCACACCTATGTTTTCTTTTGTGAGAGCCATTACTTTGAGGAGGGGTTGAATTTGATTTGGATCTCGAAGCTCAGGCGGTCATCCGCGGGGTTGCGGGCGGCGTTGGTGAGGGTGACCGATTCGATGAGGGGCTTGAGGACCTCGTCCTTGCGGAGCTGGGCCTCGAAGGAGCTGGCGCGCCCGGTGGCCTGGTCGGCGGAGCCGCGGGCGATGCCGCGAAGGATCAGCATGGAGGACTTCACCTTGCCGCGCTCGTCGGGGCGCAGGTCAAAATAGGTGAGGGCGATACCTTTCGGCAGGGTGTCTCCGAGATGACGGAGGAGCGGGGTGACGGAGTGGCGGCTCTTGATGAAGGCCTGCACCTCGGTGAAGCGGCGCTCCTCGGCCTGGAACTTGGAGAAGAGCTGGACAGCGGCCTCGCTGGTGCGCTTGGTGCTGCCGATCTGTGCCTCGGACTCCGCGATCTGACGATTGAGATCGGAGAGGTGGTACTCGCGCGAGGCGACCCAGGCGGTCAGCAGGAGCGTGACGGTGAGGGCGACGGTGTTGACGAAGAAGGTCGTGCGGACGACCTTGATGTCGGGCAGCCGATCGTAGTTCCGGAAGTTCGGGTGCCAGGGCAGCACCACGACGGCGTTGGAAGCCTCAGTCTTTTTTGTCTGGGAGGGCTGCATTGGCTGAGGTGGATTGATGGCTGAGCATGAGGGAGAACAGGCTGATCCAGCGTGAGTCGACGTCGGTGGCCTTGGCCTGATCGGAAAGGGAGACCTGGTGGGAAGCCTGGAGCCAGGGGATGAGATCGATCTTGAGTGCGTTGATGCCGAGGGCGGTGGCGATGCTGGCCTGGATCCAGCCGAGCTTTCCGGGCAGGGAGGTGCAGATCAGCTGCGAGATGGACTGGCCGGTCTGGACCTCGTAGAAGCCGATGGAGGACTGGAGCTCCTTGAGCAGGCGCTGGACCAATTCCGAGCCCATGCTGGTGAAGTCGAAGGTATTTGAATAGAAAAGCTTCCTGGCGGACTCCTCATCCTTCAGGCCGAGTTTCTTCTGCACCACGGGCACCATCGACTCGATGCCGAAGGGGATGGGG
>JAHFTI010000276.1 GCA_023265535.1 Opitutaceae bacterium | reverse complement strand
GGGCACCACGCGGCGGTCGATGGAGAAGCGTGCCAGGGCGGGCACGGTGTTGATCTTGCCGCCGGGTCCCTGCTCAAAGACGCCGCCCACGTTGATGGTGGGGTAGAGGAGACTGCCGTCGGGGGAGCGGAAGGGTTCGTTCCTCAGCAGCACCTTGTAGTGCCCGAGGGCCTGCACCAGGGCGGCCATTTTCTCGAGGGCGTTGATGCCCATTTCGGGCCGCGAGCCGTGTGCCGCCTTGCCGAGCACCTCGACCTCCAGCCACACCACGCCGTTGTGGCCGCAGCAGATCTGGTCGCCCTCCGCACCTTCCATGACAATGGCTGCATCGGCGGCGAGGGGGGCGTTTTCGACGAGCCAGCCGGAGCCCAGCAGGGAGTCCGTCTCCTCGTCCGCCGTGAAGGACACCTCCACGTTCACGTTGGGCTTGATCCCGGCCTTCCTGAGGGCGCGCAGTGCGGTGAAGAGGCTGGCCATCGAGCCTTTCATGTCCGCCGTCCCGCGGCCGTAGATCCAACCCTTCTCCACCTTGCCGCTGAAGGGATCGCCGTGTCGCCACTGGCCGCCCACAGGAACCACGTCGTAGTGGGCGTTGAAATGTACGGTCTTGTGGGCGCCGGGAACCTTGATCTTGCCCAGGACATTGTGGCGAAGGAGCTTCCGCTGGTCCTCGGGCAGCACCTGCTGCTGGAGTTTCCTGGAGGGTGTGAGCCGTTTTGCCTTGGCTCCCGAGTCCTCCAGCTCCTTGACGAGCAGGTGCGTGATCTCGTCGTAGCCCAGCCCGGGAGGGTTAACCGTTGCGTGGCCCACGAGACGGCCGAGCAGGGTGGGGATCTGGGGGGCGAGGCTGCGGACTGCAGTGTCGATGGCCTCCTGGGGCGGGAGCTGCTTGCTGGACTTCATGCGTCGAGCCTGTCCCGGCGCCGATGCACCGCAAAGGAAAAGCAAGCGTATGAATGCTCCTCATCGGCCGGGTCGCCCATCAGGGATTCCCAGCATGTCGGCTGATGGGTCATTCAGTCCTGTTCCACCGTGGAGCATGGGAGTCACGGAGAACACAGGGCAAAAGTGGCCGATGCCCTTTGGCACCCACTGGGCGGCGGACCGGATGCCCGAAACCTGGCAATGGACTGACCTCGAGGGCCTGTGCCATTCTTGCCGCAAGCGAACGATCGAGGCCAGGTGTGTGGTCAGCCTCCTTGTGATGCAAGTGAGCTGCCTCTGCGTGTGCGGAACGAGAATTGTGTAAAATTGAGCGAGGCGGCGCTCCGCGCTTTGACACGGTCCCGCGCTCCTTCATGCTGCGCCCAATGCCCTCCTACGCTGAGCTTCGCAAGGACTACAATCTCGCCGGACTTACCGAGCGCGACCTGGCGCGCGATCCCTTTCGCCAGTTCGAGAAGTGGTTCCAGGAGGCCGAGGGCGCCAAGATCCCCGAGCCGAACGCCGCCGTGCTCTCCACCTGCTCGAAGGACGGCCGCCCCTCCTCGCGCACCGTCCTGCTCAAGGGACTCGATGGCCGCGGTTTCGTCTTTTACACCAACCACGACAGCCGCAAGGGGCGCGAGCTGTCCGACAACCCCCGCGCTTCCCTGCTCTTTCCCTGGATAGCCCTCGAGCGCCAGGTCGTCGTCGAGGGCGTCGTGGCCCGCATCACCCGCGAGGAGAGCGACGCCTATTTCCACAGCCGCCCGCGCAACAGCCAGCTGGCCGCCTGGGCCTCCACCCAGAGCACCATCATCAGCGGCCGCGGTGTCCTCGAGGAGGCCATGAAGTCCCTCGAGCAGAAGTACGCCGGCCAGGAGATCCCGATGCCGCCCAACTGGGGTGGCTTCCGCCTCGCCCCCGAGACCGTCGAGTTCTGGCAGGGCCGTCGCAGCCGCCTGCACGACCGCCTCCGCTACCGCAGCGGCCGCGAGGCCTGGTCGGTCGAGCGCCTCGCCCCCTGAGCCGGCCCCGCGATGAGGCTCCATCTCCTGCCCGTCCGCCAGGGCTCCGCCGCCGAGAACATGGCTGCGGACTTCCTGCTCCTGCAGCGGTATCCGGATTCTGGTGACGCCCGCTTCCGCCATTACGGCTGGCACCGTCCGTCCTACACCTTTGGATACAGCCAGCGCATCGAGTGGGTGCGCGCCCAGCTCGCCGGCCGCGAACCCTACGACCTCTGCAGGCGCCCCACGGGCGGCGGCGTGGTGGACCACACGGATGACTGGACCTATGCGCTGGTGATCCCGCGCGGCCATTCCCTCGAGGAGCTGCGTGCCACCGAGAGCTACAGGATCATCCACGCCGCCATCGCCGACGCGCTTGTTGCGCAGGGTGTGCCCGCCGTGCTCAAGCAGCCCGATCCCAGTTCTCTCGCGACCGGCCCCGGCCTCTGCTACGAGCAGGCCGAGATCCATGACGTGATCTCCTCGGCAACGGGCGCCAAGATCGCCGGCGCCGCCCAGAAGCGCAACAAGCACGGGCTTCTCTTTCAGGGCTACATCTCGCGCCCCAATGCCGGTCCCGCCGTGGACTGGGACCGCTTCCATGAGGACTTCACCGCCGGGCTTGGCAGGGCCCTGGATCTCGAGGCGGTCCCGACTCCCTGGCCGGAGTTCCGCGAGGGCGAGTTCGAGGCGCTCATCGAGCAATACTCGACACCCGAGTGGCTTGAGTACCGCTAGGCGGGTGTCAGCGTGGTGCCTTGGCCCGTCCGGGGCAGCCCGTCCCGATTGGTCCCAGCGCGGTCCCGGTTGGCAGCCATTGCTGCTGGCGTGGGCCCACGATTCCCATCTCTGAAGCCGTGACACAGGCCTCCTGTGCAGCAGCCACAGCGAACAGGCTTTCGCTCCGTTCGCCCGTCCCCGTCATCCCTCCCGAAGGGTTGCAGAACGCCGAAAGCCTGCTCTCACTGTGACGCATGCAATTTGATTTCGACACCGTGCCCGAGCGCCTCGGGACCGACTCCCAGAAGTGGCAGAAGTACCAGGGCAAGGACATCCTCCCGATGTGGGTGGCAGACATGGATTTCAAGTCGCCTCCCGCCGTGATCGAGGCCCTGCACCGGCGGGTCGACCAGGGCATCTTCGGCTATGCCCGCCCCGTGCGCTCCACCGTCGACGGCATTGTATCCACCTTTCAACGACGCTACGGCTGGACCATCGACCCCTCGTGGATCGTGTGGCTGCCCGGGCTGGTGGTCGGCCTCAACGTGACGGCCCAGGCCTTTGCCGCGGCCGGCGACGAGGTGCTTTGCCTCACGCCGGTGTATCCGCCCTTCATGACGGCTCCCGCCAACGGGGGACGCGTGGCCCGCACCGTGCCGCTCGTGCTCGACCGCGCCGCCCGCCGTTGGGAGATCGACTGGGCCGCCCTCGAGGCCGCCGTCACCCCGCGCACCCGCCTCTTCTTCCTGTGCAACCCGCACAACCCCATCGCGCGCGTCTTCCTCCGCGAGGAGCTGGTCCGGCTCGGCGAGTTCTGCGTGCGCCACAACCTCGTGCTCTGCTCGGACGAGATCCATTGCGACCTCATCCTTGACGACATTCCGCACATCCCGACTTCCCTACTGGGAGCCGAGATTGCGGCGCGCACCATCACGCTGATGGCGCCGAGCAAGACCTTCAATGTGCCCGGCCTCGGCACCTCGCTGGCGATCATTCCCGATGCCACCCTGCGCGCCCGTTTTGTGCGCGCCACGGCCGGCATCGTGGCAGAGGTCACCTGCCTGGGCTTTGCCGCCTGCGAGGCCGCCTATACCGAGGGGGAGTCCTGGCGCCTGGAGTTGCTGGCTTACCTGCGTGGCAACCGTGACTTCCTGGTCGCCGAGCTGGCGCGCTCCCTGCCGGGCATTGAGCTCGAGGCCCCGATGGAGGCCACCTACCTGGCCTGGCTGAATGTCTCCAAGCTCGGCCTGAAGGATCCCATCGCCCATTTCGAGGCCCATGGCGTCGGCCTGAGCGAGGGCGCTTTCTTTGGCGTGCCCAAGGGGCAGTACGTGCGCATCAACATCGGCTGCCCGCGCGCCACGCTCGCCGAGGGCCTGCGTCGCATGCAGGCCGCCTTGAAGGCCCTTCCCTCCGCCGCCTCCTCCTGAGGCGCCCCGCACTGCAGACGCCTTTCCAGCGTATCCCTGATGAAGATCGGCCCCCACGTCCTTGAGTCCAACCTGATGCTGTCTCCGCTTGCCGGATACACGAACCTTCCCATGCGCCTCACGGTGCGTGAGATCGGCGGGCTGGGCTGGGGCGTGACCGACCTCGTCAACGCCCGCTCCCTGATCGAGCGCAACCGCAACGCCCTCAGGCTCGTGGCGCGGCATCCCGACGACCGGCCTATGGCCATCCAGCTTTTCGGGTCGGTGGCCGAGGAGATGCGCGATGCGGCTGTCATCTGCCAGGAGCTCGGCGCCGAGGCGGTCGACATCAACATGGGCTGCCCCGTGCGCAAGGTGGTCGAGATTGGCGGCGGCTCGGCGATGATGACGGAACTGCGAAAGACGGCGGCCCTGGTGAAGGGCATGATCGATGCGGTGAAGATCCCCGTCACGGCGAAGATGCGCCTGGGCTGGGATGACAACAACATCACCGCGCCCGAGCTGGCCCGGGTGCTGGAGGACACGGGCATCGCGGCGGTCTGCGTGCACGGCCGCACGCGGGCACAGGGCTTTTCCGGCAGGGTGAACCTGGCCGGCATCCGGTCGGTAGTGGCGGCGATCCGCGCGATCCCTGTGATCGGAAACGGGGATGTCACCACGCCGGAGGCGGCCCGCCTCATGATCAACGAGACCGGCTGCACGGGCGTGGCGATCGGGAGGGGCGCGTTCTACGATCCCTGGATCTTCCGGCGCACGCATGCGTTGCTCAGCACCGGGACCCTGCCACCCGAGCCGCGCTTCGGGGAGCGCATCGGGGTGTTGCGCAGGCATTTTGAGCGTTACGTGGAGTTTTACGGTGAGGAGCAGGGGGCGCGTTTCTTCCGCAAGGTGGCGCCGTGGTATGCGCGCCGCTTCGGTCCGTCGCGCCTCTTCAAGCAGCGCATCGTGAAGATCTGCTCGCGGGCCGACTTTGAGGCTGCGCTGGCGGAGTACGGGCAATGGCGGCTCCAGTTTTGCGATGCCTCGGGGGAGTTGCTGCACAAGTATGCCCCGGCGGCCCTGGCCACGGACTTCGAGGGGGCTGACACGGGCGACGCAGCGATTCCGGTGCCCAAGGGCCCGGTGGACACCTGGTAGCCTGGCCTGCTGTCTGCGGCCGATTCCAGTTATCGTGGAGGGCAACGGTCCAGGCAGGCGGGGGCGCCTCGTGGGCCCGGGCTGAAGGAAAGCGCCATTCTGGGGTGGCGGCGGGTGAAATGGCCTGCCAGCCTGCGCGCATGGTATCACTTTCACATTTTCTCCAACTCATCCTGGGCACGGTCATAGCGCTCCTGCCCATCATCAACCCGCTGGCCTCGGCCCCGGTGTTCATGACGATCACGGAGGGGGACGATGAGGCCTGGAGGAAAAAGCAGGCTTTCCGAGGGGTGTGCTACATGTCGGGCATCCTGATCAGCTTCCTGGTGGGCGGCAGTTTCATCATGCCGTTCTTCGGGCTTTCGCTGCCGGGGCTGCGCATTGCGGGCGGCCTGCTGATCTGCGGCATCGCCTTCGCCATGTTCGCCCCTCCGAAGGATGACCGTGAGGAGGAGACCAGGCGTGCCGAGGCGCGTGCCAAGCGCGATGTCTCCTTCTCCCCGCTTGCGATGCCCATGCTGAGCGGGCCCGGCTCGATCGCGGTGACGATCGGCTTCTCCTCGCTGGCGACGGGGTGGCTCGACTACGTGGCGATCATCCTGGGCATACTGATCGTGGCGGCGATCAGCTTCGTGGTGCTGGGCCTCTCGAGCCGCCTGGTGCGCGTGATCGGAGCGAACGTGATGAGCGGGCTGACGAGGATCATGGCGTTCCTGCTGCTGTGCATCGGGATCCAGTTCGTGGTGAACGGCGTGGTGGGCGTGATCACGGAGCCATCGCTGCTGCAGACCCTGCGCAGCGTGCTGCACCCCTGAGGGGGCGGCCTTGTGTAGTTGATTTTTGGATACACGAGCGCCGCC
>JAHFTI010000275.1 GCA_023265535.1 Opitutaceae bacterium | reverse complement strand
GTCGTGTACACGAGCGGCGACCACTGCTTGGCGCCCCCGGTGGGGTCGTCGAGCATGAGGTGCAGGTTCACCTCGATGAAACGCGCCACGTTCTCGGCGCGCTCCACATAGCGGGACATCCAGTAGATTGATTCTGCGACGCGGCTTAGCATGCGATGGGCTCCGTGGAAGAGGTGCTGAGGGTGGAGGACTGGGACTGTGCCTGGACCTGGCTGGCGTCAGTGGCTGCCTGCTGGTCCGCACTGTCGTCGAGGACCCAGGTGTCCTTCGAGCCGCCGCCCTGGGAGGAATTCACCACGAGCGAGCCTTTCTTGAGGGCCACGCGGGTGAGTCCGCCTGGGAGGACGTAGATGTCCTTGCCGTAAAGGATGTAGGGGCGCAGGTCCACGTGGCGTCCCTCGAAATGGCCATCGATGATGGTGGGCACCCGGGAGAGCGAGAGCGTGGGCTGGGCAATGTAGTTGCGCGGGTTTTCCTTCACCATCTTCGCGAACTCGCTGCGCTGCGCGGCCGTGGAATGGGGGCCCACGAGCATGCCGTAGCCGCCCGATTCGTTGGCCGCCTTCACCACCAGCTTGTCGAGGTTGTCCAGCGTGTACTTCAGGCTTTCCTCCTCGGAGCAGATGTAGGTCGGCACGTTGGGAATTATCGCCTCCTCGCCCAGGTAGTACTTGATGACCCTGGGGATGTAGGCGTACACGACCTTGTCGTCCACCACTCCCGTGCCCGGTGCGTTGGCCAGGGCCACGCGTCCCGCCTTGTACACCTCCATCAGGCCGGGAACACCCAGCATGGAATCCTTGCGGAAGACCTTCGGGTCGATGAAGTCGTCGTCGAGCCTGCGGTAGATCACGTCCACGCGCTCGAAGCCCTTGGTGGTGCGCATGCAGACGTAGCCGTCCTTCACCACGAGGTCCCGTCCCTCGACGAGCTCGATGCCCATCTGCTGCGCGAGGAAGCTGTGTTCGAAGTAGGCCGAATTGTAGATGCCCGGAGTGAGCAACACCACGCGCGGCGTCTGAGCGGCGTCCGGCGCCAGGTACTCCAGCATGTCGCGCAGGTGGCCCGGGTAATCGGAGACGGCACGCACCTTGAGGGCCTCGAAGACCTTCGGGAACATGCTCTTCATCACGTGGCGGTTCTGCAGGACGTACGACACGCCCGAGGGGCAGCGCAGGTTGTCCTCCAGCACATAGACCTGCCCGTCGCTGTGGCGGACCAGGTCGGTGCCGGTGACGTGGCACCAGATGCCACGCGGCGGATTCAGGCCTATGCACTCCTTGCGGAAGACCTTCGAGGATTCGATGATCTCGCGGGGAACGATGCCGTCCTTCAGGATTTTCTGGTCGTGATAGAGGTCGTCGAGGAAGAGGTTGAGTGCCTGGATGCGCTGCTTGAGGCCCTTTTCGATCCAGTTCCATTCCGAGGAGGGCAAGACCCTCGGCACCAGGTCAAAGGGGAAGATCTTCTCCACGCCCTGACTGGCGCCATAGACGTTGAAGGTGATGCCCATGTTCATGAGCGCCCGCTCGGCTGCGTTCTGGCGCGACAGCAACTCCCCGGCCGGGAGAGCCTCGATGTTGCGGACCAGGGTGCGTGCGGGTGAGCGTGGTTCCAGGCCAGTCTCGAAGACTTCGTCGTAGAAGTTTCCAACCTCGTAATTCTGAAAACGCATGGATCGGTGGGTTACCGGGGCGGTGTTGCCCCATGCCTCCCACTAGCAACGCTCATGCCAAGGCACCGCCGATTTCATAAGATCGCTGCGTTGTTTTCATGAGCCCTGTTTATTTGGGGCTCGGCGTGCTGCTCACGGGAGCTTTTCCAGGACGACCGCGGCATCGCGTGCCAGGGCGATCGTGGCCAGGCTGAAGCGCCCACCGGGGTGCTGGAAATCAGGCAACGGGGTGGCTTTTCCCGTCGCCGTCTCCCACCAGGTCGCCCGCCAGGTGCCTGCAGGCAGGTCCTCGATCAGGATCTTGCCGCTGGAGGGGGGCTCCTGCCCAAACAGGCCGGTGCGGTGCCAGACCCAGAGCATCACGAAGTCCGGGCTGCGGCGGCCGACGGCGGCCAGGGCGGGGGCCTCGATGCCGAGGTCGAGGCTGTGGAAATCGAACCAGTCGGGGCCGCGCGGATTCTCGATGACGATTTCGTGGTTGCCCGGCTGGACAACAAAGCAGAAGGAGGCGGGCTGCTGGGGACGCTTGGGGTCGCCCTTCATGTTGGAGGCCCATTCGGCGTTGAGCACCTCCGTTCCGTCCACGCGCACGCGGAGGCTGGAGCCCCAGGCACCCACATCATTGAGGCGCAGGGTGAGCTTGGCCACCTTCGGGAAGCTCGCCTGGATGACGGCATTGCGCGGATAGCCGTCGGTGACCGCGTTGTCCGCCCCCACATAGGCGCGGGGGATGCTGGTGATGTCGGGATTGATGCTGCCGTCGGAGGGCACCTTGACGAAGCCGTTGGGCCTGCGGTTCCACCATTGCCCCGCGGGAATGATGTGGGGCACGCGGGCCTCGCTTTCAACCGCGGGCTGGAAGGCCTTCAGTCCGTTGCGGGAGGCAAGGCGGAAGGCGGAGATGAAGCCTGCGAACGAGGAGAGATTCGCGAGGCGCTCCTTGTTCAGCAGGCGCTCCGGGTACCAGGGCTGGGCGGGGTATTCGGAGTCGCCCATGATGCTGGACCACATCGAGGCGATGATCGGTGCGCCCGAGTCGAGCAGGGGGCGGGGAAGCAGCACGGCATCGTCGCCGACCTCGCCGTAGAAGATGGGACGGCGAATTCCCTCGAGCGAGGGGTAGAAGCTGCGGACGCTGTCGATGACATTCGCGGCGTAGAGGTGCGGCTGGAGGAAGTCCATGCGCTCCCAGATCGGGCTCCTGATGTCGTTGAGGCTGGTCGTGACCAGATGGTGGTAGGGATCGATCGCGCGCAGGGTGTCGGCCATTTCGTTGTGCCAGTCGGCGACGGCCCTGATGTCGCCGGCGAGATAGGCGTCGGTCTGGTACACCTCGTTGAAGAGTTCCCAGGCCATCACCGCCGGGGACCAACCATAGCGCGCCACGATGTAGCGGTACTTTTGCCGCGTCAGGCGGCGCGCGGTCTCGTCGGTGAAAAAGTCGGAGGGCGTCTTGAGGAAGCCTCCCTTGTTGGCGGCGTTCCAGGGATTGTCCTTCCAGTTGGAGTCCACCTTGGCGCTGTACTGGCCGTGGTGTTGGAACACCATCTGCACGCGGATGCCCTTGGCTGTGGCGTCCTCGATGATCGCGTCCCAGGTCTGTGCCACGCGTTCATTCAGCTCCCCGGGGGCGGGTGAGTCGCCCAGGTCGTCCTGCGTCCAGTCGAGGTTCAGGCCGCCCCAGTTGGCGAACCAGATGCGCGTCCAGTTCATGCCATGGGCGCGCAGGGCGCTGAAGCTGTTTCTGTAGTAGGAAAGGCGTTCGCCGGCGGGCCAGGCGAGGTTCATGCCGAGCGGGTAGAAGGGGACGCCGCTGTCCGTCACAAACCTGTTGGTTTGTGAGGCGTCCACGCGGACCATGTCCAGGGCGAGGGCTTCCGTGACGGACTGCGTGGCGGGCCCTTGGAGGGCGGCCTTCAGTTCGGCGACCTTCCCGTCGCGGAGCTCACTCACACCGAGCAGGGTGTAGTCGCCTTTCTGATACGCCATGGCGCGCACGCAGTAGCTGTCTCCACCCGAAGGGAAGGCGGGCAGGGAAAGAACCCTGCCATCCGCGTGCCGCACCTGGGCGGAGATTTCCCGGGAGAGGGGCGGCCTGCCGTCGGAGGCCACGGTGAAGGTAAAAGGCACGTAGCCGGCGGCTTGCAGCCAGTGGCAGCTCAGTGCCAGGAACAACACAAGGAAGCGTGGGAGGTGGGGAAGGGCCGGCATGGGTGGGGTAAGGCATGGGGGCAAGCCCCGCTTTCTCAAGTTTGGAGCAAGCATTCTCAACTGGCAAACCATGGAGCAAAGGCCTCTCGGCACTGGCGAGGGTTGGGGCGCGGCTAGGACTGCACCCCCAAGCGGAGGCGCTCGCGCAGGAGCACCAGGCCGAGCAGTCCGCAGGCGGGCACGAACAGCAGCAGGCCGAGCCATTCCACGGAACTCTGGCGCATGAGGGTGCCCATCAGTCCGGGGGTGCAGGTCAGCCCGATGTTGGCGGCGGCGGCCTGGAATCCGATCAGGTTCATGGAATGGCCGCGGCCGACGAGGGCGGGGGTGTCATGCATCAGGGTGGGGTAGAGGGGGGCCAGGCAAAGCCCCGTGGTCAGGAGCCCTGCCGCAGTCACGATGCCTCCGAGGCTTCCGCGGCCGCAGAGGCTGGAGAGCGCGATGAGGAGGGTTCCTGTGAGCACTCCCGCGAGGGCGCCACGCAGGATGCGGCGGGAACCGATCGCGTTGGAGAAGGTGCCCGTGAGGAAACGTCCCACGGTGAGCGAGCCCCAGAAGAAGGTGACGAAGAGGGCGGCGCGGTCCGCCGGCCAGCCGCGTCCCTCCTGGAGGAGGCTGGTGGTCCACACCCCGGTGCCGAATTCCACGCTGCAATACAGGAAGAAGGCCCCCATGTTCACCCAGGCGGTGGGCAGGCGCAGCGTGGCCGCCGTGGCGGGCCTCTCGGCAGGGGAGGGCTCGGTAGTGGTTTCGTGGATACCCTCGGCCGGCGCCTCCCAGGCCGGCTGGTTGGCGAGGAAAAACAGGCTGAGCAGGGCCTGTAGGCCGGCCACGCAGAGGCAGGCTGTCCTCCAGTCACCGCCCAGGGCGCAGACGCTTGAGATGATCAGGGTGCCCAGCGACACCCCGACGCCCCAGAAGCCGTGCAGCCAGTTCATGTGGCGCGAGCTCAGGTGGGTGGCTGCATGGTGGTTCAGCGCGGCGTCCACCGCCCCGTTCGAGAGGCCGATGAGGAAGGCGATGCCCACGATGAGGCCCAGGGTGGGGCTCAGGGCGCATCCCGCCATCGAGGCGCAGCTGAGCAGGGTGGTGGCCAGGAGGATGTGCCCCGTGCCCATTCTCCTCATGAGCGCGCCTGCTGAGAAACTGGAGAGCAGGCCGCCTGCCATGCCCACCACATAGATGGGCCAGTTGGCGTTGAGCGGGGCTCCGAAGTCGGCCCTGATCTGCGGCCATGCCGTTCCCATGATGCCGTCGGGGAGTCCGAGGCTTACAAAGGCGGTGTAGATGAGGGCGAGCAGCAGCAGCCCGAAGCGTGGCGTCCTGGCCATGCGCCCATCACCGGGCAAGGTGAGGGGGGGCGCAAGGCGTTTTGTGCGCGCGGCACCTCAATAGGGGCCGCGAATGTGGCGTGCGACTTTTTCCCGATAGAACAGGGCCAGGGACTCGTGCTGCTGAGGCGTGAGCCTGGGCAGCGCGGAGGCGCCGGCGTTCATCCGCACCTGCGCCGGCTTGCTGGCTCCGGTGATGACCGTGGTGACGGCGTCGCAATCGAGGATCCAGCGCTGCGACCAGGCCGCCATGTCCATGCCTGCGGGGACCATGGCCTTGAGTTCCGAGGCGACTGCGACGCCGGTGGCAAAGGGAAGGCCGGCAAAGGTCTCCCCGACATTGAAGGCGGCGCCGTCCCTGTTGTAGCTGCGATGGTCGCCAGGGGAAAAAGTCGTGTCCTGGGTGAATTTTCCGCTGAGAAGTCCGCTGGCCAGGGGGAGGCGAACGATGATGCCCACGCCCATTTCCCTGGCCTTGGGGAGCACCGTCTCGAGCGGCTTCTGGCGAAACAGGTTGAAGATCACCTGGAGCGAGGCGAGGCCGGGCTGCGCCAGGCAGAGTTCCGCCTCCTCCATAGACTCGACGCTGGCACCGAAGGCGCGCACCTTGCCCTCCGCTCGCAGCGCCCTGAGCCAATCAAAGACCGCGCCCTCGCGAAGGACCGAGGTCTGAATGCAGTGAAGCTGGATGAGATCCAGTGAGTCGGTGCCCAGCCGCCTGAGGGAGTTTTCGACTGCCTGGCGCACGCCGCTCTCGGTGTATGAGCCCGGATACAGCTCCTGGGTGCGTCCCAGCTTGGTCGCAACCGTCACGGGCGGCTTGTTGAGAGCCAGGTAGCGCCCGATGAGCTCCTCGCTGCGACCGCCGCCATAGACATCCGC
>JAHFTI010000274.1 GCA_023265535.1 Opitutaceae bacterium | reverse complement strand
GGCTGGAGCACGGTGTTGGCTGCGTGCAATGCCACGGCTCGGTCTCGAAGGAACACCTCCAGGAGGGGTACAAGACACGACACCGCGCCGTGCCCCCCATGCACACCTCGCCCGTGAGAATGATGGAAACCTGCGCGCCCTGCCACGCCCGCAATGAACTGCTCACCGGGAAGCTTGTCCCGGGGGCCCACTATGCTGACCAGCACCGCCTCGTCCTCCCTGTGGACAGGGGGGTCTTTTATGCCGATGGGCAGCAAAGGGACGAGGATTTCAACTACACTTCCTTTTTGCTGAGTCGCATGGGAGGAAAGGCGGGCGTCACCTGCCACGACTGCCACGACCCGCACACGCTCAAGACCCGACTGCCCTCCACGAACAATGCCCTGTGCATGCAATGCCATGCGAGTCCGGGGCGGCAGGGGGCTCCCGTGATCGAACCGACGCGGCACTCGGGCCACAAGGAGGACAGCACGGGGAACCAATGTGTCGCCTGCCACATGCCCACCACCCCGTACATGCAAAGGGACCCGCGGCATGACCATGGCTTCATCATTCCGGATCCTCTCCTCACGAAGGAACTCGGCATCCCCAATGCCTGCACGCGCTGCCACCAGGACAAGACGCTGGACTGGGAGATCGAAAGCATGCGCCGCATCTACGGCGACCAGGAAAAGCAGGGGCACAAGCGTCAACGGACCAGGGCGGTTGAGGCTGCCTACCAGGGCAGGGGCGACACCGAACAGCTGCTGAAGCTCCTGAAGGAGGAACCCATACCTGCCTGGCGCGCCACCCTCCTCACCCTGGCCGGACGCTCGGCGACGGCCCCGAGCGACAGCCTCCGACAGGCTGCCAAACAGGCAAGCGCTGCGCCCGATCCCATGGAACGTTCCGCCGCGGCACAGCTCCTGGCCAACCACCCCGAGGAGCAGGCCACCCTGCACTCCCTTCTGGCGGATCCGACACTGCTCGTGCGTTTGGACGCGGGCCTGGCCTTGGGTGACCGACTGCCCAAGTCCACCACCGTCATGGCCGAAGTCGAGGAGTACACCAAGGCCCACGCCGACCAACCGCTCGGACGCGCACGTCTGGCACAACACCACTTCCTGCGCAATGAACCGGAACAGGCGCTGGCTGAACTCAGGCGCGCCACGGAGTGGGACCCCAACTCACCCGACTTGTGGAACCTGCTCTCACAGCTCCAGCACGCCAGCGGGAAGCCCAGGGAAGCCGCGGAATCCCTCGGGAGAGTGGCGACCCTGCTGCCCGATCAGGCAGAGCCCTGCTTCTCCAGTGCACTGCTCTGGGCGGAGGCCGGAGAGCTCGGCAAATGCGAGGCCGCCCTGCTGGAGACCCTGCGCAGGGAGCCCACCCGCCATCGTGCCTGGTACAATCTCGGCCTGATACAGCAAGGCTCGGGGCGACGGTCCGAGGCCCTGAAGTCGCTGGAGAAAGCGGAGCGCCTGGACCCTCGTGAACCGGATTACCCCTACGCCCTAGCCGTGCTCCACCTGCAGTCCGGTGCCCCCAACGAGGCGAAGGCAGCTGCCAAGAGGGCGCTGCAGCTCAACCCACGGCACCAGGCCGCTGAGCTGAGGATTCCCTAGGCAGACAAGAGATGTGTCGGAGAAGACGCCCGTCCGAACAAGACGTCAGTGCTTGACTCTTGACCCGGCGTGCCGGGTCAAGAGTCAAGCACTGACGTCTTATGGCCGGGTCGCGGCCCTGCCCCTGTCCCTGCCCCTGACCCTGTCCGCTCCCCAGCTCCACCCTCAGCTCCGCATCACGGTCGCAGCTGAGCTTGCCATCGGCGAATTTCAACTCCGCCACCTGGATGCTGCTGCGGCGGTCCTCGAGCGCAGGACGCGTGGCCTTGGGGAGGACATGGCCGGGATGCGTGAAATAAAAGAGGAAGGCGCGGTCACCGTTGAGGACCACATCGGCATGGCGTCCCACGACGCCGTCGTCGGTGCCCTTGCCGGGCTGCTCCACAAGGTTGCCCCCCGCCTGACGGGTCCATTTCAGGGCGTCATCGGAACGGTACACGGCGAGGCCGCGCCACACGTCGGTGATCATCCAATAGCTGCCCTTCCAGCGGAAGACCTTCGGGCCCTCGCCCGCTTGGTCGGCCACCACCTTGCCTCCCTCGACCCAGGTTTCGAGGTCCTTGCTGTCGGCGTAATAGATCGATTTGCCGTCGCGCTCGTTGTTGTACCACAGGCGCCAGGTGCCGTCGTCGAGGCGCAACAGGCAGGCGTCGATGAGGCGGTCCCCACTCAGGCGCAGCACCTTGGCGTTTGACCAGGTGCGCAGGTCCCGGCTGGTGAGATGAACCAGCGTGCGCGGGTGTTTCCAGTCCTCGAAAATGCCCGGCACGACGGTCAGGATCATGTGGTGCACGCCGTTCTCGCCGGCGATCACCTCGGGCGCCCAATAAGTGGGCTCCCTGCCGCAGATCTCCTCCGGAATTTCGATCTTCGCATTGCCCGCAGGCGTCCAGGTGTTGCCTCCATCGGTGGAGGCGGCGATGCCGATGGGAGTCCCATGCACCCAGGCCACTCCGGAAAGGCCAGGCACATTGGCACGCCGGTTCGTGTAAAACATCAGCCATTGCTTCGCGCCGGCATCCCAGGTCAGCACCGTGTCGGCCGCGCCATCATAGACGGGATCGCGATAAAGGGGCTTGGGCGCAGGACCGGCGGCGCAAAGCAGGCCAGTGGCGACACTCGAGAGACCAAGGGCGAGCACCAGGAGACGGGGGAGGGCTTTCATGGAGGGGGAATTTCAGGGTGCCCGCACGCCCCCTTGCCCTCAAACCAAACCGCGTATGACAGTTCGGGAACGCCCCTCCTCACGAGGCAACCTCGGCCCAGAAAGGAAGGTGCAAGGAAGCCAAAGCACCCGATTCACCGAGGTGGAGTGCGCATCGTGAGGCACCCAGCCCCACTGCACTCTCGCTGCGCTGCCCCAACCCTGCCCCCCGGTATCCGGACTCCGACATCCACGCTCATCCCTTCCACCGACTGAACGCCTCGATCGCCTCATACTCGGCAAGCCCCAGCGCGTCATAGGCCTTCGCCAATTCGCGCGCCGCCTGCTCGGCCTGCAGCCACTCCTCCGAGTGCAACTCGCCGCGACTCGGGCTTTGGCTGCGCTGGCTGCGATGCTGGTAGATGGCCTGCACCTTCTGCGCCAGCTGGTCGGGACTGAGCGGCACGGCCATGTCGATCTCATGAGGCGCCCAACGTTTGTCGGGAGTGCGATAAAGCCACACTCGGCACTGCTCCAGCCAGGCCTCGCCCTTCAGGTCAGCGAGCACCTTGCGGAACAGGTCGAAGCACAGGGCCCCCAGACTTGACGGGTCCTGGTCCGCACCCGTCACGAAGACCTGATGCGGCTGATGCCTGACCAGCAGGGCACGGAGCATCTCAAAGTCCTCCAACCCGGGTCGGAACTGGCGGTAACGGCCCTTCTCATAAAAGGGCAGGCCGAGGAACGTGGCCGCCTCGGTGGGAAGCCCCAGCGTGCGCAACGCCGATCGCGCCTCGCCCCTGCGAATCAGACCCTTGAGGCGGCGCAATTCCTGCTCGTTCGCAGCCGCAGGCGCAGCCCCCTCCTCACCGTCCTGCGCCATGAGCTTCTGCCACACCGCACGCGTGCGCGCATATTGGGCGGGTCCATCCTTCTCGCTGAAACTCATCAGCAGCTCCGCGGCGGCCGCCGCCTCCGTGTCGGGCACCGCCAGGTTGCCGGAACTCATGTACACCACACTCACCTGGTGCCCCTGGGACGCGAGACGCGCAATGGTGCCTCCCATGCCGAGCATCTCGTCCGAGGGCTCCGGAGCAAGGACCAGCACCCGCTTCGGATGCGGCAGGGCGCGCTCAGGCCGGTGCGTATCGTCGGCATTGGGCTTGCCGCCCGGCCAGCCGGTGATCGTGTGCTGCGTTTCGTTGAAGATACGGATGTTGAGGTGGTAGGCGGGACCCTGCTCCGTGAGCAGTTCCGCCATGCCGTGCTCGCCGTAGTGCGAATCGAGCAGCTTGAGCAGCGGACGCCCCGTGACCTGCGAAAGCCAGGTCACCGAACGGCGCGCGAGCGCAGGTGTCCACTCGACCGGCCCCACGAGCCAGGGCGTGCGCAAACGCGTGAGCCCCGAGGCCGCGGCACGATCCACGAGGACCCGCACCTTGGCGTGTAGCTGCAGGAAGCTCGCGGGCAGGCTGTCGCTGACCGGCCCCTCCACAGCCAGCGCGGTCACCTCCGCCTTGGCCTCGCCCCAGGCCAGCATCACGAGCTCGCGAGCATCGAGGATCGTGCCCACGCCCATGGTGATGGCGTAGCGCGGCACATTGGACTCGCCCAGGAAGTCGCGGGCGGCATCGCGGCGCGTAAGGGCATCCAGGGTCACGATGCGCGTGCGTGAGTCGCGTCCCGAGCCGGGCTCATTGAAACCAATATGGCCGGTGCGACCGATGCCGAGGACCTGGAGGTCAATGCCCCCGGCGGCGGCGATGCGCTCCTCGTAAGCGCGACACCAGGCAAAGACATCTCCACGCGCCACCAGGCCGTCCGGGATGTTGACCTGGTCGGCCGGCACGTCGATGTGGTTGAAAAGCTGCTCATGCATGAAGCGCCAGTAGCTCTCGGGGTGCGTGCGCCCGAGGCCGTGGTACTCGTCGAGGTTGAAGGTGATGACGTTGGAGAAACTCAGCCCTTCCTCGCGATGCAGCCTCACCAGCTCGCGGTAAAGCCGCACCGGCGTGGAGCCCGTCGCCAGGCCCAGCACGAAGCTGCGGCCTTCGGCGGCGCGCTGCCTGATGCGGCCCGCGATGTAGGCCGCCAATTCGCGGGAAGCCGACTCGGAACTGTCATGAATCTCGGTGGGGATTCGCTCGCGCTGCTGAGACTCGGATCGGAGGGTGTTCATGGGGAGTGGTGACGCACACATGATAGCCCCACAGCCGCCTGTTCTCAAATGGCAATTTCGACTATGAATTTAACATTTCCAACACAGGTGATATCGGACGTACACACGCCAATCGGGAAAGGAAAGACTGTCATTCCTGTTAAATACTTCGGCAAATGTGCCATTTCATTGCACGCTCCTTACACGCTATAATGCGCACCGGACACAGGGACTCCTCACAGTGGGCACAGGCCCGCGACCGCCCCGCCCCCCTCTTGCCAAAGCGCACATGAACATTCACCCCGCCAGCCTTCCGCCTCCCCTCGATCCCGGTTTCCTGCCCGCCGTCCTCTGGCGCCGCGCCTACGACGCCCTGGTCGCGCGCAGCACCGGCGAGCGCCGCGTGGTCTTCGAGCTGGACCGCGGCGGAGGCGACCTCTCCCTCCACGAGACAATGCTGCTTCCGGCGGGCAATGAGGATGCCCTCACGCTGCGCCACGCCGAGCGCCTCCTGAAGTTCCTGCTCTGGCAGCAGGGCGGAGGTCGGGTCACGGTGTACGGGGCTCCCGAGGTCGCCATGGGGCTTGCGCACCTCTACAGCCCCGAAGGCGCGCGCTCCTTCGATCATGAGTTCATGGGAGCCAAGGTGTACCGCCGCCCCTTTGCCCTTCTAGACGGCGGCACCGGGCTGCCCACGACCGCCCCCGCCCGCTCGCTCGCGATCGGTCGCCATCTCGATGGCTGCCGCATCGGCTTCGACCTCGGCGGCAGCGACCGCAAGGCGGCGGCCCTCATCGACGGCCAGGTCGTCTATTCTGAGGAGATTGCCTGGAGTCCCTACTTCCAATCCGACCCGTCCTACCACATCGAGGGCCTGCAGGACTCGCTGCAACGCGCAGCGGCGCACCTGCCCCGCGTCGACGCCATCGGTGGGAGTGCCGCAGGCGTGTACGTGGCCAACGAGGCCCGCGTCGCCTCGCTCTTCCGAGGCGTCCCCCCGGAAGCCTTCGAGGCCCATATCCGCCGCATGTTCCTCACGCTGCGCGAGCGCTGGGGCGGCATCCCGTTCGAGGTGGCCAACGACGGCGAGGTCACCGCGCTCGCCGGGTCGATGAGCCTCGGCGAAGGCTCGGTGCTCGGCATCTCCATGGGGACCAGCCAGGCGGGCGGCTACGTCACGGCCGACGGCAACCTGACGCCCTGGCTCAACGAGCTCGCCTTCGCCCCGGTCGACTACCGCGAGGACGCCCCCGCC
>JAHFTI010000273.1:5789-6172 GCA_023265535.1 Opitutaceae bacterium | reverse complement strand
CGCGGCGATCGGATCCCTGATTTTTCCGGTGCCGGCTACATGGGGGGCGGCGTCGCCCTGCCGCTCGTCCCCGCACGCGTGCGCGTGGCCCCCACGGGGCGCGACGACACCGCCCGCATCCAGCAGGCGCTGGATTTCGTGGGCTCCCTTCCGCCCGACAAGGTCACCGGCTTCCGGGGCGCCGTCCTGCTCGAGCCGGGGTCTTTCCGCATCTCGGGCTCGCTCCTGCTGCGCCACAGCGGCGTGGTCCTGCGCGGCTCGGGTGACACCCCGAATGGCACCCTCCTGTTCGCCACCGGCGACGACCGTCGTCCCCTGATCCGCGTGCGTGGCGCCTCCGGGCAGGTCGCGAATTCCGACAAGCGCCGCATCATGGACGCGTA
>JAHFTI010000273.1:0-5779 GCA_023265535.1 Opitutaceae bacterium | reverse complement strand
CCCGTCGGCACCAGCATCCTCACGCTCTCCGACACAACCGGCCTCAATCCCGGAGACGAGGTCCTCGTCTCCCGCCCGGGCACCGAGCAATGGATCGCTTCCGTCGGCATGAACCTCTCCCCCGGGCCCACCCCCTACCAGTGGCGTCCCGGGATGGTGGATACACTTTGGTCGCGCATCCTCGTGGCCGTGGCGGGCAATCGTGTGCAGCTCGACGCGCCGCTCACCACCGCCATCGAGGCCCAGGGCGGCACGGTCGCCGTCCAGCAGAGCAGCGGGCAGATCGGAAATGTCGGCGTCGAACGTCTCTCCTGCGTCTCCGAGTACGACAAGTCCAACCCCATGGACGAGGAGCACTCCTGGACCGCCATCGAGCTCGATTTCGTGCGCGACGCCTGGGTGCGCAATTTCCGCGGCATGGGCTTTGCCGGCTCGCTCGTGCATCTCGGCGGCGACACGCGCCGCATCACGGTCAGCGACTGCGTCAGCGTCGCCCCCGTCTCCGAGGTGGCCGGCTACCGGCGCCACACCTTCCACGCCGCCGGCCAGCAGCACCTCTTCCTGCGCTGCACGGCCGACCAGGGGCGCAACGACTTTGTCGCGGGCTACGGGGCCGCCGGTCCGATTGTTTTCCTTGAATGCCGGGCCATGCGTTCCACGGGTGCGAGTGGCTCCATCGGCAGCTGGGCCTCCGGCCTCCTGTTCGACAATGTCACCGTCGACGGTGGCACGCTCGGTTTCGACAACCTGGAGATCGCGGACCAGGGCACCGGCTGGAACGCCGCCAATTCCGTCCTCTGGCAATGCTCCGCCTCGCGCGTGGTCAACCGCCGCCCGCCCGGCGCCAACAACTGGGCCGTCGGCGTCTGGGGGCAGCTGCTCGGGGATGGCATCTGGCACAACAGCAATGGCTTCGTCGAGCCTGTGAGCCTCTACCGCGCGCAGCTGTCGTCGCGCCTCGGCAAGGCCGCCCTCGAGGCCCTGGCCGCCCCCGCCTCCTGGGCTGAACCCGTTCCCCAGCCGCCCACCCTTGAGGCCTCGGTCAAGTCCGTCGCGGCCACCCAGCCGGGCGCCGACTCGCTCCTTCCCCCCGCCATCGTCGCCAAGCCCCTCTCCCTGCGCAACGGCTGGCTGCTCGTGGGCGGCCGCCTCCTGCGCGGCGCCCAGCTCGAGACCGCCTGGTGGCGGGGCCAGATGAACCCCGCGCGCGCCACCACCGTGGATGTGAGCCTGACGCGTTTCGCCCCCAACCGCTACGGGCGCGGCCTCACCGACGAGCTTCCCCAGCTCGCCGACACCATGGCCGGCTCCGGCTTCTCGGTGCTGCGGCACCACCACGGTCTCTGGTACGACCGCCGCCGCGACGACCATGAGATGATCCGCCGCCCCGACGCCGAGGTCTGGCCCCCCTTCTACGAGCTGCCCTGGGCGCGTAGTGGAAAAGGCACTACGTGGAACGGCCTGAGCCGCTACGATCTCACGCGCTACAATCCCTGGTATTTCCGCCGCCTGCGCGAGTTCGCCACCCTCGCCGGCGAGCGCGGCCTGGTCCTCGTCAACGAGATGTATTTCCAGCACAACATCATCGAGGCCGGCGCCCACTTGGTCGACTTTCCCTGGCGCCCTGCCAACGCGCTCCAGGAAACCGGGTTCCAGGAGCCGCCCCCCTTCGCCGGCGGCAAGCGCATCTTCATGGCCGAGGCCTTTTACGACACCACCCACCCGGTGCGTCGCCCGCTTCACGAGGCCTACATCCGCCAGTGTCTCTCCAACCTCGAGGGCCGTCCCAACGTCATCCACACCCTCGGCGAGGAATACACCGGTCCGCTCGAGTTTGCCCGCTTCTGGGCGGACGTCGTCGGTTCCTGGAAGCAGGAGAAGAAGTCCCGCAGCCTGATCTGCCTGAGCACCACGAAGGACGTGCAGGATGCGCTTCTCGCCGATCCGCTCCGCGCCCCGCTTTTCGACGTCGTCGAGCTCAAGTACTGGTGGAAGGCCCCGGGCGGCCTCTTCGCGCCCGCGGGCGGCAAGAGCCTTGCCCCGCGCCAGTTCGAGCGCGAGTGGAAGGGCGGCCGCCCCTCCGCCTCCACCATCGCCGAGATTGTCTGGGACTACAGGAACCGCTTCCCCGCCAAGGCCGTGACCACGGTCTTCGGCGAGGCCGACGGCTGGGCCACCGTCGCCGCGGGCGGCTCCATCCCGCGCCTGCCCCCGTCCACCGATGAGCAGCTTCTCGCCGCCATTCCCGCCATGACCCCCCGGGGCCCCGTCACCGTGGGCTCCTCCCAAGGCTGGCTTCTCGCCGAGCCGGGACGTCAGGCCTTCGTTTACCTGCCCGCCGGTGGCAGCGGGCCTGTCTCGCTCCCGGGTATCACCGGCCCCTGCGAGGTGCGCGAGATCGACCTCAAGACCGGCCTGCTGCTTCCCGAGCGGACATGCCTCTCGAAGCCCTCCCTGGAGACCCGTCCCGGCCACGCTTCCGCATTCTGGATTGTCGTATCCAACTAGCCACTACTTCGCCATGACCCTGCCTCGCCGTTCCCCCCTGTTTGCGCTCCTCGCCCTGCTTCTGTTCGGGCTGCTGCTGCCCGTCCGGCTCGCCGCCGCCGCGGTCGTTGCCACCCCCGCCGCCGCCCCCGCTCCCACCAAGTCGGTGGAGCAATGGGGTGTCTTCGAGCTCGCGCTCAAGGGGCCCGCCGAGGGCAACCCCTTCACCGAGGTGCGCTTCTCCGCGGTCTTCACCCACCTGGACCGCAGCGTCGAGGTGCAGGGTTTCTACGATGGCGAGGGCGTCTATCGCGTGCGTTTCATGCCGGAGCTGCAGGGCGCCTGGAGTTACGAGACACGCAGCAACCGCTGGCCCCTGACCGGCAAGAACGGCCTCTTCACCGTGGTCCCCCCCTCGGCCGGCAACCATGGCCCGGTGCGCGTGCGCAACACCTACCACTTCGGGTACGCCGACGGCACGCCCTACCGCCAGGTCGGCACCACCTCCTACTCCTGGCACCACCGCGACGAGGCCATGGAGGCGTCCACGCTGCGCACCCTCTCCACCGCCCCCTTCAACAAGCTGCGCATGTGCGTGTTTCCGCAGGACCACGGTTCCGACAAGGCGCCGCCCCCCCGTTTCCCTTACGCCGGCACCCCTCCGCACAGCTGGGACTTCTCCCGCTTCAACCCGGAGTTCTTCCGCCATCTTGAGAAGCGCGTGGTGGAGCTCGGCGCCCTCGGCATCGAGGCCGACCTCATCCTGTTCCACCCCTACGGGAAAAACTGGAATTTCGACACGATGAGCGCCGCCGACGATGAGCGCTACCTGCGCTATCTCACGGCCCGCCTTTCCGCCTTCCGCAACGTGTGGTGGTCCGTCGCCAACGAGTACGATTTCATCCGCACCAAGACCGAGGCAGACATGGACCGTTACTTCCAGCTTCTCGTCGAGTGCGACCCCTATCACCACCTTCGCTCGATCCACAACGGCTTCAACATCTACGACCACCGCAAGCCCTGGGTCACCCACGCCAGCATCCAGAACGGTTGTGCCGTCGAGGATGTGCACAGCGCCCAGCTCTATCGTGATGTCTGGCGCAAGCCCGTCGTGTTCGACGAGGTGAAATACGAGGGCGACGTCGGCTCCCGCTGGGGCCAGCTCAGCGGCCGCGAGATGGTGCACCGCTTCTGGTGCGGCACGGTCGCCGGCACCTACGTCGGCCACAGCGAGTGTTTCCAGAAGCCCGACTCCGTCCTCTGGCTCGGCCAGGGTGTCGCGCTTCACGGCGAGAGCCCCGCGCGCCTCGCCTTCCTGCGCCGCATCATGGACGAGTCCCCAGCCGAGGGCATCGAGCCCGTCGACAAGTGGCAAAAGCCCTACATGGGCGGCAAGGCGGGCGAGTTTTACCTCCTCTATTTTGGCCACGAGACCCCGTCCTCCTGGCAGTTCCTGCTCTACAAGAACGGCGTGACCGACGGTCTCGAATATGAGGTCGATGTCATCGACACCTGGAACATGACCATCACCCCGGTCGAGGGGCGTTTTGTCACCAAGAGGAAGGACAACTACCACTACCTCGACGCCTCCGGCCGCAGCGTCGCCCTTCCGGGCCGCGAGGGCATGGCCCTTCGCATCCGCAAGGTCGGTGGCCAGGCAGTCACCCCGCTCAGTGGTCCTCCGGTGGAATGACCCAGGCCCATCAGTCTCCTCCCTCGCTCCTCTTCCCTCCCCCCTGACCCTGCCTCTCCTGCCGTCTTCGTCCTTCCCGTCCGCCCTCGGTCTCGCAGGGCCACACACCGGCCTCCCGCCTCCCACCCCTTTTCCCGGCTCATGAAATCCTCCTTCCCCTCCGAGGGCGTCTTTGCGGCGCTCTGGATCCCCACCGATTCCGAAGGGCGCCTGCTTCGCAGCGCCCTCGCCGCGCACCTGGCGTGGCTTCGCTCCTGTGGCGTCCAGGGCGTGCTCGCCCTCGGAAGCACGGGGGACTTTCCCCGCTTCGACCTCGAACAGCGCAAGGCATTGCTCTCGACCATCGCCGAGCTCGCCGCCCCCATGCAGGTGATTGCGAACGTCAGCGACCTCCGCCAGGAGGTCTGCGTGGCCCTCGCCCGCCATGCGCAGTCGCTCGGCCTCGCGGGAATCTCGATCATGCCGCCGAGCTTCTATCCGGTCTCTCAGGCCGACCAGCTCGCCTTTTTCCTGCACGTCTCCGGCTCCTGCGAGCTGCCCGTGATGCTCTACAATTTCCCCGAGCTCACCTGCAACCGCATCGGGCTCGAGACCATCGCCGCCTTTGCCGACCGCGCGCCCATGGCCGGCATCAAGCAGAGCGGTGGCGAGTTCTCCTACCACAACGAACTCATCGCGCTCGGCCGCGAGAAGGGCTTCAACGTCTTCTCCGGTGCCGACACGCGCCTCAACGAGGTCTTCGCCCTTGGCGCCACGGGCTGCATCGGCGGCCTCGTGAATTTCGTGCCCGAGTACATGGTCTCGATCTTCCGCGCCTGCCGCAAGGGGTCCAACGAGGACATCACCCTCGCCGTCGCCCGCATGAAGGAGGTCGGCTCCTTCATCGACAAGCTTACCTTCCCCTGGAACGTCTCCGCCGGTGTCGTCGCCCGCGGCTTCGAGGCGGGCGCCCCGCGCTCCGTCGTGTCCCCGCACTCGGCCACGCTGCACGGCACCATTGTCGCCGACCTGCGCCAACGTTTCGAGGCCTGGGGCCTGCCCCTGCCCCGCCTTGCCGCCTGAGCGCCGCGCCACGCTTTCCCCTCAACCCCACCAAATCCCCCCCACGCGCTCCATGAAGCGAAACTACAAATGGGCGGTCGTAGGCATGCTTTGGTTTGTATGCTTTTTCAACTACGCCGACCGCCAGGCCATCTTCTCCGTCTTCCCCAAGCTCAAGGAGGAGTTCGGCTTCAACGCCATTGAGCTCGGCCTCATCGGCAGCGCCTTCATGTGGGTGTACGCGGGCGGCGCGAGCTTCGCCGGCTACATCGCCGACCACTTCTCGCGCAAGCATCTCATCCTCGGCGGCTGCGTGTTCTGGAGCCTCATCACGGTCACCACCGGCTGGTGCAGCAAGCTCTGGCACTTCGTCACCGTGCGCGCCCTGGAGGGGCTCGGCGAGACCTTCTATTTCCCGGCGACGATGTCGCTCGTGAGCGACTACCACGACAAGCGCACCCGCTCCCGCGCCTTCTCGCTGCACCAGTCCAGCGTGTACATCGGCACCATCGGCGGCAGCTGGCTGGGCGCCTGGTTCGCCGAGGAGTATGGCTGGCG
>JAHFTI010000272.1:3520-6183 GCA_023265535.1 Opitutaceae bacterium | reverse complement strand
CTGCGCCAAGTGCCATGGTGCCGACGGTTCCGCCAGCGGCAAGATCGGCAAGAAGCTGAAGCTCAAGGATTACACCAAGGCTGAGTCCCTCAAGGACATGACCGACGCCCAGCTCTCCGCCGCCATCCTTGATGGCGTGACCAAGGACGGCAAGGAAGTCATGAAGGGCTACAAGGACGAACTGAGTGCAGCGGACTCTGCGGCTCTCGTCGCCTTCATCCGCGGTCTCTCTGCTCCCAAGAAGTAATTTTTTCTCCTTGGGGTTTTCCCTTGGATCCTGTTTTGACAAGGGCCTGCCACCGCAACGTGGCAGGCTCTTTTGTATCCGGTGATCTTTTTCACGGCGGCAATTTGAACCGTTCCCCTCCTGTGCCGATTTATCCCCCCTCTTTCAATGCGCACCAACAGCCCTGACTCTGCGACCCCCACGCCCTCGTTCTTCAGAAACTGGATCAGTCTTGCAGGTGGAATCATAGCCGGCGGCAGCCTCTTCGCCTTCGTCCTCCTCGTGGCGATGACCCTGTTCTCGCCTGATGGTAACCCCTATGTGGGCATCCTGACTTACGTGGTCGCGCCAGCCTTCCTCATCGCCGGCCTTGTGCTTGTCTTCGGAGGCTGGTGGTGGCAACGCCGCCAAGCCCTGCGCCATCCCGGTCTCGCTCGCACGGCCCAGTCCCTTTCGATCGATCTATCCCGTCCCCGTGATCGCAAGGTGCTGCTGACCTTCGGCACGGGTTCGATCGTCTTCCTGATGCTCACTGCCTTTGGCAGCTATCAAACCTACCATTTCACCGAGTCCGTCGAGTTTTGCGGCAAGACCTGCCACACCGTGATGGAGCCCGAGTTCAGCACCTATCAGCGTTCCGCCCATGCGCGTGTGGCTTGTGCCGAGTGTCATATCGGTGGCGGCGCCTCGTTTTATGTGAAGTCCAAGATCAGCGGCGCCTATCAGATCTACTCTGTCACCTTCAAGAAATACCAGACCCCCATCCCGACGCCCATCGAGAACCTGCGCCCCGCCCAGGACACCTGCGAAAAGTGTCACTGGCCCCAGAAGTTCACCGGCAATATCGACCGGAGTTATGAGCACTTTCTCTCCAACAAGGCCAACACTGCCCACACCGTTCGTCTTCTCCTGCATGTGGGCGGAGGCAAGGCAGCCCAGGGGCATTTTACCGGTGTGCATTGGCACATGAACACCGACACCAAGGTGGAGTACTTTGCCGAGGATCCCAAGCGCCAGGTGATACCCTGGGTCCGTGTCACCAATGCTGATGGCACCCAGCAGGTCTATCGCAATCCCGAGTACAAGGGAGAGCCTCCCGCACACGAGATTCGTCGCATGGACTGCATCGATTGCCACAACCATCCCGCGCATATTCCCCTGCCTGCGAATACCGCGATTGAGGAGCAGATGGCCGCAGGCAAGATCAACCTGGCCACCCTGCCCAGCTTCAAGAAGGTCGCCGTCCAGGCGATCTCCAAGGAATATCCCGACAAGGCCACCGCGCTCAAGTCGATCGCTGACGCCCTGACGGCCAAGTACGGAAAGGCTGAGGGCTTGGAGGCTGCCATCGCGGCCGCCCAGACCGTTTACGAGCAGAACTTCTTCCCCCTGATGAAGGCGGACTGGAGGGCCTATCCCAACAATATCGGCCACAAGGACTGGCCGGGCTGCTTCCGTTGCCACGACAACAAGCATGTCTCCGAGGTAGGCGGCAAGAAGGCCTTCATCAAGGCCAGTGACTGCAACACCTGCCATACCATCATCGCCCAAGGCAAGGGAGCCGAACTCGACAAGCTCGCCCCCAAGGGCCTCGAGTTCAAGCATCCCGATGGCGAACTCGACCCCGAGCTCCTCTGCAGCGACTGCCACAATGGTGGCCTCCAGAAGTAGCCCCCAGTTTTCACAAAAAGGCCCGGTCCTCCGTTGGGAGACCGGGCCTTTTTTATGCCCTGCCCTCTGTGAGGGCGGGGCATGACCATGATGCGTGATTTGAGTTCCGGCTCAGAAGGCGCTTCCGTTGGCCTTCGTGCCGCAGAGCTTGACCTCAATGCCGAGTTCCGCCGCCAGCGCTGCCTTGGTGTAGAGCGCCAGATCCGCCTCCTTGGCGCTGTTGGCGTAGGCCAACTGGATGTGATTGCTCTTGTGGCGGGCCATCATCTGGTCGCGACTCACGCCATAGGTCACCGCATGCATGATCGGCCACTGGTAGGTGGTTTCCTTCCAGCGACGCTCGGTTTCCTCGGCGGGCAGGCTGATCGCCTTGCCACGACCCAGATCCATCTTGAGCTTGCCATTCTCGACGAAGACACGGCTCCAGATGATCTCACCCGGCTTGGCAATGCCGCGCAGGGTGCCGCCGCCCAGGCGGAAGTACATTCCAGGCTGGCGATGGGAATCGCTGCCCGCCCAGCCGCCCTCATGGTGGTCGGCCGGGGCCGCACCCGAGATGAGGAAGACCCACACGTAGTCCTTTGTGGAGCCCGTCTTGTCGAAATCACCCCAACGCAGGTCGTGCAGGGTGTTGGCGACAGGCTGATTCAGGGCCTTGTGCACACGCAGGGTGAAGAGACCATCGAGACCGGCGCACTCGTCCACCTCGTTGAAGTGGGGGATGGGCTCGCCCTGGCGGATGACCTTGCCGGCGGCATTCTTCACG
>JAHFTI010000272.1:422-3510 GCA_023265535.1 Opitutaceae bacterium | reverse complement strand
GGGGGGCGTTCTGTGGAATTGAGGGTGCCCTCGACCAGGTCGGAGGCGGGCAACAGGTCCTTGAGGCCCTGCTGGTACTGGATGCCGATCGTCTCGCAGCCGAATTCGTCGGCGATGCGGCAGGCGGCGATGTAGGTGCGGCACTGCCAGAGCACCTGGTTCTCCGTGAGCTCGGTTTCCTCGTTTGTTCCGAGATGGAACTTGAGGCCCTTCTTCACGTACCAGTCATAGACTTCGCGGGCCTCGGCCTCGCTCACCTGGGTGGCGGCAAAGTAGAGGGCGGACTGGGAAAGGCGTTCCTTGAAGACGCCGCAGCGGTGCAGCAGCTCGTCGGGAAGGATGGCATTGTACATGCCCATGCAGCCCTCGTCGAAGACGCCCATGATGGACTTTCTGCGCAGCAGGTCGGCGGCGAGCTTTTTCGCCGTGCTGGCGGCCTTGGTGGGCACCTGGCAGGAGGCCAGGGCCTTCACATGGGAGGTGCGGTGCTTGGCCACGCCCTCGTTGAGCCAGGACTTGAGGCCGTCCAGGAAGAGCGCGTCATCGAACTTCTCACTCCAGAGGGTGGAGTACTTGACGCCGGCCTTGGTCAGGGAGCCGTTGAGGTTGAGCATGCCCACCAGGCCGGGCCAGGTGCCCGACCAGTTGGCGACGGTGAGGATGGGGGCCTTGTGCGTGTAGAGGCCGTGCAGCAGGTGGTGCGAGTATTGCCAGACGCTTTCCGCGACGATGAGCGGTGTCTCTGGGTCGATCTGCGCGAACACCTCCATGCCTTCCTTCTGGGAGCAGATGAAGCCGTGCCTCACCTCCTTCTTGTAAGGGTGCGCGCGCACCAGCTTGTAGCCGAACGAGGCCACGACCTCGGTGAGCTTCTGCTCCATCTTGGCCTGTTCCGGCCAGCAGCATTCATTTGCGGATTGGCGAAGGTCGCCGTTGGCGACGAGCAACACGGTGCGTGATTTTTTCTTCATGTCAGGGTGGGGGTGAGGATGATGATTCTAGCGCCCAATATGTCGTTTCTGAATGGCTAATGATTGCCCCGGCATGGATATTCTTGGCAAGCGTGGCCCGATTTGTCAGCCTCCATCCGCCTGGCCTCAGCCACACTTCCCCTTGAACAAGAACGAGCCACATCCCTCCCCGCGTCCCCCCCGGAGCCCTGCCGCCGTTCCCGGCGACCTGTTTTCGCCGCAGGTCACGGGCTCGCACACCTTCTTCCTCGACCTCACCGAGGGGCCCGGCGGGCCCTGGCGCCTCGTGCTGGGCGGCAGCGAGCGCTGCAGGCCCGACTATGTCGTCGACCGGAGCCGCTATCCGTATCACGTTCTTGAATACGTCGCGGGAGGGCAGGGCACGGCGGAGCTCGACGGACGCTCCTTCGCCCTGCGCGCAGGCACGCTGTTCACCTACGCGCCCAGCACCCGCTGCCTCCTTCGCTCCTCCTCGTCCGAGCCCCTGCACAAGTTCTTCTTCGCCCTGGCCGGCCGCGGCGTGGCCGCCCGCCTCGCCAAGGCCGGGCTGCAGGTGGCCGCCTGCCGAGACCTGGCCGCGCATGGCGAGATACGCACCGTCGCCGAGGACCTCGTCCGCGAGGGCGCCCGCGGGGGCCCCCTCACCGCCGAGATCTGCCGCACCCTCTTCGAGCTTTTCCTCCTGAAGGTCTCCGACACCTCGACCTGGGCCGACCACGGCAGCCCCATCGCCCGCGACAACTTCCTGCGCTGCCGCGCCCTGGTCGACGCCTCCCCTGAGTCCTTCTCCAGCCTCGAGGAGCTCGCCTCCGCCGCAGGCATGGATGTCTCCAGCATCTGCCGCCTCTTCCGCCGCTTCCAGGGAACGAGTCCCTACCAGTACCTGCTGCGCCGCAAGATGACCCTCGCCGCCGAGCTCCTCGTCGACCAGGGCTGCCTGGTCAAGGAGGCCGCCCAGCGCCTCGGCTATACCGATCCCTTCCATTTCGCGCGCTGCTTCAAGGCTGTCCACGGGGTCCCCCCCAGCGCGGTGCGCGGCCTTGCCGCGGCGGAGTAGCCAAAAAGTGGATACAAAAGGGCCCGCACCTTGCGGGAGCGGGCCGGGAGAGGGGAGTGCCGTGCGCCTCAGGAGGCGGGCGTGCAGCTCTTCACCAGGGCGACGGCCGCGGCGACGCGTGCGCGCACCTCGTCCCACTTGCCCTCGTTGAGCAGGCTCTTCTCGACCATCCAGCTGCCGCCGCAGGCGAGCACCTTCGGGTGGGCCAGGTAGCTGGCGAGGTTCTTCTCGCTGATGCCGCCCGTGGGCACGAAACGCACCTGCGGGAAGGGGCCGGAGAGGGACTTCAGGGTGTTCAGGCCGCCGTAGGCCTCGGCCGGGAAGAACTTCACCACGTCGATGCCGCATTCCAGCGCCGTGCCGATGTCGGTCGGGGTGGCGATGCCGGGGAAGATCGGGATGCCCTTGCTCTTGGCGTAGGCGATGACCTTCGGGAAGCAGCCGGGGGACACCAGGTACTGCGCACCCGAGGAGATGGCCAGCTCGGCCTGCTCGACGTTGATGATCGTGCCGGCGCCCACGCAGAGTCCCTCGGTCTTGCGCATGAGGCGCACAGCCTCGGGCGCCGCTTTCGAGCGGAAAGTCACCTCGGCGACCGGAAGTCCACCCGCCATGAGGGCGGCGGCCAGGGGCTCGGCTTGGGCGACATCTTGGATTTCGATCACGGGCAGCAGGCGGTGCGCCTTGATCACGGCATCAACGGAGTTTGACATGGGAGTAAATGGTATGGTTCACTAATGAACAACTCCTTCACTTTAGGATTCTTGCTCGGCGGAGCAAGTGCGAATGTGCCCAAAATCGGCTCATCAATTGCAAATACCCTAAAGGCGATCAGCCGGTGTACCGACTTTATCACTACAGTGTGTGTTGTGGTTATACCGGCCTGTGGCGCTTAACGCCCGGGCCGGTTTTGTTTTTTTGGGGGGGAGGCTCGGGATGGGGTTTCTTGGCCGCAGCAAGACACCAGGTCTTTTGTGTGAAGCATGGGCCGGAGCTTTGTTGTGAAATGGCCGCGCCCCGACACTAAGCCTACGTCAGCTCCTGCTCGACATGTCATCGC
>JAHFTI010000272.1:0-412 GCA_023265535.1 Opitutaceae bacterium | reverse complement strand
ACCAATGCAGTCCCCCATTTCCCCTGGTGTAGATCCCTTTGGCGTAGCGCCGTAGATCCCGGTTATCCGCCTGCGCCGAGCCTGGCACGGCCAGCTTTCATCAATCCCTGCGGTGTCTTTGCGGCTCGGCTGCGCCAGCCGTAGTCGCCATTCCCCTGCGCGAAGGCTGGTGGGTCGACCGGGATTCGAACCCGGAACCAACGACTTAAAAGGACGCTGCTCTACCGTTGAGCTATCGACCCCCAGAACTTTCCCGTGAAGGGAGTCGCGCAATTACGCAAGCACTGCAGCCGTCGGCAAGAGAAAATTGGAGTCAATCGCCCCAAGCGCACCGAGTCTCCTCCGCCCCATGCACCTGTCAGCAGTCCCCCTGCACCGTCGCTGGGTAGTTCCCATTGTGATTGCTTGGCGA
>JAHFTI010000271.1 GCA_023265535.1 Opitutaceae bacterium | reverse complement strand
CTCACGATTGCAAGGCGGCGCCCTGAGCTCCAGTCCCGCGCCCCATCCACGCGAACGTGGTTTCATCCGTTTTGTATTCGAGGACTAACAGGGGGACACCTGGACGATGGACGACTACGGAGTCCTCTGCCGCCTCCGCGATGGTTTCCTCCTGGCAAGCAAGCCCGGCCAGGCGGCATTCCTCGTAGAACTCGCCCACGCCTCCGACGGCCGGACCTGGATTTCAAACGCCGGGCTCCTCTATGAACTCCGTGGGGGCAGCCTGTTGCCCCTTCCACTTCCCGCTGGTCGACAGGGTTACCTGCAAGGCATCACGGCCCGCCGCCATGGCGGGCTATGGGCCGTGTTTGGAAACCAGCTCTGGATCTGGCTGGACGGAAACTGGACCCCATCGGCACAGGTCCCCTTGTTCGCTTCCACCCCCCTCCACTGTTTCATCGAAACCCGCTCCGGCCAACTGCTCGCAGGCACCTCGGATCACGGTGCCTTCCTCTACTCCCCGGGAACCGGCGACGGGGTACGCCAACTCTGGCGCGAAACAGGTTTTCCCGCTGACTGGATCACCAGCATGCTCGAGGACCATGAGGGCAATCTCTGGCTTGGCACGGGAGGCTCAGGCCTCTTCATGGTGCGCCCCAGCCCCATCAGCACCCCCGCCCCCGCCGATCATTGGCAGGGCCGAGCACTTCTCACCGTCACACCCTCGCGCCTTGGCGGCCTCTGGGTCGGCACGGAGGGCGCAGGACTCTACCGCATCAAGGGCGAGGAGAGCAGCCACTTTGCCAAGGATGCCGGTCTCCGGGCCCCTTACGTCTGGTCCCTCCACGAGGACAAGTCCGGGGTTCTCTGGCTGGGCACGTGGGGAGGTGGCGTGTATTCAGGAACCGGTGACAGCTTCCGCCCCGTGCCCGGACTCCCCCAGCTCGACGGCCCCGTTGGCGCCCTCACCACCTCCTCAGCGGGAGGCCTGTGGATCGGCTCCACGGGAGGGCTCCTCCTGCTCCGCGACGGGGTCGCCGCGACGATCACTCCGTCCACGGGACGCGGCCCCCGCGATCTGTGCGCCCTGATTGATGACGGGAAGGGCACGGTCTGGGTGGGCAGCCGCAGCGAGGGCCTCTGGGCCCTGCATCCCGCCACACCCGGCGACTACCATCGCCTTCCCGACGCAGGAGCCGACCAGGTCCAATGCCTCCACCTCGACAGCGAAGGCTCACTCTGGATCGGCACCGTGGGGGGCGGCCTGCGCCGGCTGCGCGACGGCAAATTCGTATCCATCGGCCCACTACAGGGCATCGGCAGCGCCACGGTCTGCCACATTTCGGAGGACCTCCTCGGCAACCTCTGGCTCAGCACCAACTCAGGCATCCTTCAACTCTCCCGTGCCGAGTTGAACCGCTGCGCCGACGGGCTCCAGCCTCAGGTCCAAAGCAGGAATTTTGGCCTTGGCGACGGCCTCCCCACCCTGAAGGCCTCCGGCGGCGCCCAGCCCTCCGGCTGTCTCCTGCCCGACGGACGGCTCGCCTTCGCCACCAGCCGGGGCCTGGTCCTCATCGACCCGACCCGGATTTCAACCAACTGCGTTCCACCACCTGTCATCATCGAGACAGTGCTGCTCAATGGACGCCCCCAGTCCCCATTTGGGGCAGCCCCCCTGAAGGTCCAGCCTGGCGAACATCGCCTGGAGCTTCACTACACCGGCCTCAGTTTCGCCTCGCCCGAGAAGGTGCGCTTCCGCCACCGCATTCTCGGCCTCGACGAGGCCTGGAACGAGGTCGGTGCGAGCCGCTCCGCTGAATACAACTACCTCCCGCCCGGCAGCTATCGCTTCGAGGTGCTCGCGTGCAACAACGACGGAGTCTGGAGCACCGCCCCCGCATCCCTCGCCTTTGTCATCCTCCCGCGCTTCTACCAGACCGGGTGGTTCCGCCTGCTGTGCCTGCTTTGCCTGCTCGGGGCTAGCTCAGCCCTCGCCTGGTACTCCACTCGTCGGCGCGAACGGCTGAAGCTCCAGCGACTCCAGCAGCAACGCGCCATCGAGCTCGAGCGCAGCCGCATCGCGAACGACATGCACGACGACCTTGGTTCCCAGCTCACCCGCATCACCATGCTCAGCGAGGGCGCTCGCGGCCCCCAGCGCGACCCGTCTCGCGCCGCCGAAAACCTCGCCCACATCTATGAAACTGCCCGCCGCATGACCCGCTCCATGGACGAGATTGTCTGGGCTGTGAACCCCAAGCATGATCGCGTCGAAAGCCTGGTCAATTACCTCGAAAAATACGCCTCTGATTTCCTCGGCGCCGCCGACCTGCGTTTCCGCCTCGACCTGCCCATGGACTTCCCCGTCTGGACCCCCGGCTCCGAGCTGCGCCACAACCTGTTTCTCGCCTTTCGCGAGGTCCTCAACAACACCGTACGCCATGCCGGCGCCACCCTGGTGGAGATCAGCGTCACCCTGGACGAGTCGGAGTTCCGACTCAGTGTCGCAGACAACGGACGCGGCTTCACACCGCCCTCGTCAATGGGATCCCAGCCCTCCTCCGCCCACCCCGCCAGTTCCGCCTGCGGCGACCCGGGGCGCATAGCCTCGGGCAACGGACTGCCCGGTGTGCATGCACGCATGGCACGCATCGGCGGGCGCTGCGAGCTCTCAAGCTCGCCCGGCAAGGGCACGCGCATCCTCCTCATTGCACCCGTGCACTCCCAACACGACTCGCCCTGACCACCAGCCCACACACCTCCAACTCCGCACAAGGAACCACCTCACGCATCCCGCCTCCCGCCTTCCGCCTTCCACCTCCCGCCTCCCGCACCGCGTGAGGGACGGCTCATGGGCTCCGGTGGGTTCGCGGTTCTCCCAGCCTGACACCCCCCACTCCACGTGACCATCTCCGTATCCATCATCGAAGACAACGGCGACCTGCGCGCCATCTTCCGCGACTGGCTTTCCTCCAGCGAGGGATTCCGGCTGCTTAGCGAATATTCCAGCGCCGAGGGCGCCCTGGCGCGCCTCGAAATGGACCGGCCCGATGTCGTGCTCGTCGACATCAACCTCTCCGGTCAGAGCGGCATCGAATGCGTGCGCCAGCTTAAACCGCGCATGCCCGACACCCAGTTTCTCATGGTCACCGTCTTCGAGGATGGCGACCACATCTTCGACGCCCTCACCGCCGGCGCCTCCGGCTACCTCCTCAAGCGCACCCCGCGCGAGGAGTTGCTCGCCTCGATACGTCAGGTCAAAGAGGGCGGCTCGCCCATGACCAGCTACATAGCTCGCAAGGTCGTGCAATGGTTCCAGAAACAGGCGTCCCCCCAGCAGCGCGAGACCGAGGAACTCTCCCCGCGTGAACGCGAGATCCTGCGCCTGCTGGCCCGCGGCTACGCCTATAAGGAAATGGCCGATGCGCTCAGCGTCAGCATGGGCACCATCAACACCCACATCCGCCGCATCTACCAGAAGCTGCACGTGCGCTCCCGCGGCGAGGCCGTCGCCCTCTTTGCCCCCTTCCCCGGCGACCCCCAGGCGCCCTCCCGCAGCGACGCCGCCTCCCCCGGCTCATAGTCTCCTACGACATGACGTCGACAGGCCTTCCCGTTAAGCTGGGGAGGTAAGCTGACACCCCCCGCCCAGCCCGAGCCTTCAGCGCAGCCAACCCTGCACCCCAAGGCTCCTGCCGTGCCCAAATGCCCGTTACCCCCGAAACGGAGCAGCGGAAAGGCCATGCCGGTTTGCAGCCCCCCTACCCTCTTCAAGGGGAGGGGGGGCTCTCCCTAACCCACTGCCATTCGCCCCCCATGCATCCCAAGATCCGAACCCACGCGCTTCTCGCCCTCGGCGCCGCCGCGCTCCTTGGCCAAGGCCTGGCCCACGCACAGGCCACTGCCCACACCCCCATCAACACGAAGCTCAGCGACGAGGACATCATCACCCTCTCCCCCTTCGAGGTGACCGCTGATGAAAGCGAGGGCTATGCCGCGGCGAGCTCCCTCGCCGGCAACCGCCTCAACACGGACCTCAAGGACATTGGCTCCGCCATCAGCGTCGTCACCGCCCAGATGTTGAAGGACATCGGCGCCACCAGCAACGAATCGCTCCTCCAGTACACGACCAACACCGAGGTCGGAAACATCTACGGCAACATGGCCAACTCCGGCAGCGGCACCCAACTGCAGGAAAACCACCTCGCCAACCCTAACTCCAACACCCGTGTCCGCGGTCTCGCCTCCGCGGATGGCACCATCGACTACTTCATGGCCGACATGCCTTGGGACAGCTACAACGTCGACCGCGTCGACTTCCAACGCGGGCCCGCCTCATTCCTCTTCGGCAACGGCAGCCCTGCCGGCATCATCAACGCCGGAACCAAGACCGCCCACTTCCGCAACCGCGGTTCGGTCGAGTTGAAATACAGCACTTTCAACAGCGTACGCACCACCTTCGACACGAACTTCGTGCTCGTGCCCAAGCAACTCTCCCTGCGCCTCAATGCACTCCGAAGCAGGGAAAACTTCCAGCAGGACCCTGCCTACCAGAGCGATCGCCGCCTCGCCGGCGCCCTCCGTTTCGAACCCGCCCCCCTCAATCGCGGCTCAGCCCACACCACCCTGCGTGCCAACTTCGAAACCGGCGCCATCCGCAGCAACCGTCCCCGCGCCCTCACTCCCGGCGACGCCCTCACACCCTGGTTCCTCACGGGCACTGCCAACGGCTACGACACGCTCGGCAATGTCGTTCCCTACAACAATCCCAACCACAAGGGATTCGACGCCCGAGGCCTCGCTGACACCAACATCGCCTCCATCGGCGTGGATGGTCGGGGCGAGCAGGTGAAGAACTACAACAATTCAGGGGGCTTCCCCAGCGGCACACTCAATCCTTATTGGCAGCCCTGGCTCGGCGGCCAGTTTGCCGCCGGCTATTTCGGCAATGTGATGGGCATCACCGACAACACCGGGGCCGCCACCACCCTCGTGAACTGGGAGCCCTCCACCGCACGAGGGATCGGCGCCAATGGACTCATCGACAAGGGTATTGGCGGTATCCCCTTCAGCCGTATGTCGTCGCTCACCATCTACCGCGACATCTCCAAGAAGGTGAACATTCCAGGTGCCAAGTTCGGCCTCACGCGCAACCTGACCCTCACCGATCCCTCGATCTACGATTTCTACAACCAACTCATCGACGGCCCCAACAAAAGGGAGTGGCAGAACTTCCGCCGCGCGAATCTCAACCTCGCGCAGACCTTCCTCAACGGCGACCTCGGCTGTGAGCTCGTGTATGATCGCCAGCACTACGACAACGGATCCTTCTCCATGATGTCCGACAAGGGCCAGCAACTCTATGTCGACCTCATACAGGTCCTGGCCGACGGCAGCACCAATCCCAATTTCGGTCGTCCCTTCATCGCCGACGGCACCGGCAACAACGTCTCCTCGAACGCCTCTGACCGCCGTGCGGTTCGCGCCACCGGCTACCTGCGCCACAACTTCGCCAAGGGAGCATCCGGTCTGCCCGGAAAACTCCTTGGCCAGCACACCCTGACCGGCCTCTTCGTGAAGGAGCAAAAGAAATCCGAGTACCGCCAATGGCAGCGCTGGGCCACCGACCAGGCCTACGCCCAGGAATTCCTGGCCAACGTCCCCGGCACGCCCATCCCCATCGACGACGGGCGCCGCACGATCTACCCGGTCATCTACCTCGGAAAGTCGCTCGCGGGCTCAGCCTACAGCTCGGCGGCTGGCGCCAAAATCCCGAACCCGGATGCCTTCTTCACGCCCTCCGGCAACACCGTCAAGGCCTTCGACTCCACTTGGAACTCCGCTGCCAATCCCGCAGCCCCCTGGGAGAACCCACTGTATCCGGTCGGCCACAAGTTCCGCATCTCCACCCAGTCTGAAAATCCCGCCAATTACCGCGGTTGGATCAACACCCCGGTCTCCCTGCTCGACGCCGAAAAGGGCGACAAGGACGCCCTCACCAAGTGGGCCACGCTAAGCAAATATCAGATCGAGTCCAAGGCGCTCAATTGGCAGGGCACTTTCTACAGGTCGTCGCTGGTCGCCATGTACGCCTACCGCCGCGACACCGTCCACACCTGGGCCACCCTCACCGGTTCCCGCAATGCCTGGAACCAGGTCAACTTGGATCCCTCCGTTTTCAGGCTGGCCGACTCGGCCTCCTCCCACATCACCGACTCCTC